>NZ_QGEH01000003.1:300000-394787 GCF_003258515.1 Marinobacter bohaiensis | reverse complement strand
ATGAAAACCGTCGACGATTACTGGCCTCAGCGTCTGTCCTGACCCGCCCTTTAACGGCAACACCTAGCCTTGGAATACAGGCCTGGATCGGTGTTTGCCTCTTGACGTGGGGAGTCATATCAACGCCCAATTAAGGTGTGACCCACGCAATCACGTTACTCAACATGGACGCCGTAAACACTGAACTAAACCTAAACCCAAAATGCCAGGCGTGGGGAATCACTCTTAAATTGTTTGTTATAAGCCGAACACACGGTACAACTTACTTCTTTACGCAAACTTTGAGAATGATGTACTTTTAGCTGGCGCAATTACGTAACTAATAGTCAATTCATCTTTATCATCACCATGCCTACATCTATATAGGACTTGTTCCACTTTTAACGCTAAATAATAACCATTAGTGTTCTGCAAAACTGCAATTTCACCGACCCGTAAACTAGAACTTCTTTCCTCAAGATAAAATGAAGGGTCAGTAGCATCAACAATGTCAGATATGTCTTTGAAACTCTCAGGAGCTATAGATAAGGAATGTATAGATTCAGGGTCGTTGTATATCCATATAGAGCCCGCACCACATCTAGACCAATACAATTCAAAAGCCATCTCTCCCTCACCAACCCAATAACGACCGTTATTAGCTGTCGGATTAACAGTAACTTTGGACTTTGTAGCAGGGTTACTAAAAGAAGCAGGCACATCAAAAGTAATTGGAGTTATGGGAGAAACTTCTCTAGCAAAGGGACTCGAACCTCTCTTTGGTCGTGGTTTTACGGATTTACCCCACAGGTTACTAATGAGCTCGCAGTAACTATTTTCGTAATCTGATGCCTCAAAGCTTAGATATAACTTGCTAGAAACAAACGTCGGAGTCATATTGGGTGAGTCATTATTAACAACTATAGGGATTACCCTGTTGCTTCCCAGATCTGCCATTATTTGAGCAGTAATTATCATTTTTTCATAACCGACACCACCACTACGCATGTCATTAGCTTTTTTTACATATGACTCCGTACATATTAAAACAACTCTATCTGCATCAGTTAGACCAGATTCCATAAAAAAGGGAAGATCATCGCCAACTCTCAAGTCCCATTGGTCTAATGTCACAGCAACTCCATTTTCTTCTAAACGTGTTGCTAGCGCTAGAACCCACGCTTTATGTTCTTCACTATCATGAGAGTAAGAGAAAAACACTTTAGGTACTTGCATAAAATTAACCTTAAACTATCTACTAAAATTTGACTTCCTAAGACGTATGCTCAACTAGGCTTATAACGCTTTTGTTTAGCGGCGCCCCGACAGGGGCGTCCGGTGGAGGCCGTAGGCCGGAACAAACTACAACAACTTGTTAGCTGCCATCTTCGGAAACAGGTTTTAATTCATATAGCTGCCCGTTTACTTGTTCTTTAAAAACACCTTTATCGATGAGCCTTCTAATTGCCTTTTGAGCCATTCCATTCGATATTCCTAGTTCCTGAGCAACGGTCTTGTGGATATGTCGTGGCCACGGTTGACCGGGAAGCTGTAACCTAACTTTATCGATAATTTCATCGGTTAGCTTCATTCCGCTGGAGGGAGCTATGCCTATTCTTTTCAGCCTTACCTCACCGTTGTGATAACGAACTAACCTATATTTAGCTTCGCATTGGTCACAAACCACATTTGAAATTGACCCAGGGAATGAGTTGAGCATGGTAGTAATCACTGACGAGCAATCTTCACAATTAATTTCTTCCGGGATATCTTTACTTACTTCGAGGTAGAAACTGCCCTTGCTCTCGTCATAAAGGGATACATATCTAGATTTACATTCACTACATTCAACTTTCTTTGCTGTATTCTTCTTTGCCCTTTGTCGGTAGCTCAGTTCCGATTCGCACTTGGGGCATTTCACAGATATATCTTTACGGATTGATTTTCTTGCAATCTTTGGTACCGGGCGCCTTCCAGAGACCTCATTTATCATTTTTGATAGGTCGTTTCGCAACGAAAGTAGTTGAACTTCTTTCTCTTTTTGACTTTGCTCAGATTGGCTTGCTTCTCTTTCCAATACTCTTTCAAGCCTATCGGTAAGCTCAAGAACGTATTCTTGTAGTTCCTGCTTTTCTTCCCTTTGTTCTTCTAGCTCTTCACCAATTACTCCCTGCCAATCACTTAAGGACGTATCATTTACAGACTTTAACATTGCCAGCATTTGTATAGCGCTTACTATGCGCTGTTCTCGACTATTGACTAGTTCTTGAATAGTTTCAAAGTCGCTGGCGTTAAGCTCTTCCTCTAAGAAAGCACTTAGTTGTGATAGCTGGTCAGATAGGTTTGTCACTTTCTCAGACGCTTTTAAGGCATAAGTTCTAAGGTTTTCTTGGTGGGACTCTTTTGCTTCCGAGATGGAAGTCCTGTGGATCGATTCAGAGTAAAGGAAAGAAACTATCCATGTGGCAAGAATCGATAGCAATGTGAGTATAGTGCTCATCAATCCTGTTTCCCGAGTCGTTAGAGTCGAGAAAGATAGAATTAGCAAC
The DNA here is from genome assembly GCF_003258515.1 of Marinobacter bohaiensis. Taxonomy (NCBI): domain Bacteria; kingdom Pseudomonadati; phylum Pseudomonadota; class Gammaproteobacteria; order Pseudomonadales; family Marinobacteraceae; genus Marinobacter; species Marinobacter bohaiensis. Next base: position 392,259 of record NZ_QGEH01000003.1, on the reverse strand, counting down.
ACCGTTAACACGCCAATAACCAACAGGATCAACGCAATGCTTGCTACCGTTTTTGTTTTCATTCTACTCCGTACCTTTGATCTATGAACTGAGTAACAGCTAACAGCGATTAGACCGCGCTCCGCAATATCAAATAATCGTGCGTTCCAGATAACAACCGGGGCAACGGCCCGAACTAATAAAAAACCTATTTTAATCAGCACTTTAGGCCTTGCGCACAGATACCCCATGCAATATCGCGACTTCCGCATTCCATGATTTCCATATACCTGTACACACAACCGCACCGGAACACACGGGAAGGCTCGGAACTCACCACCAGAACGATCAGGAAGGAAAACGCAGAAAACAGAAAGGCAAACCTCATCCCTGATCACACCGCAGCCCCAGCGATATCCCACCGCCAGTGAGGCGCCCGTTTGGGCGCCTTTTATTCGAGTCTAGCGATCCAGCGCGGTGGCACCACCGCGTCTGACAAGCTTTTACAAATCGGGGATTGCGACAGGTCGTGTTAAATCAGAGATCGTCCGCCGTCGGTAGGGCATCGAACGCCCCGTAGCGGGATACGGCCACGGCGCCGCAGCGGCAGGCAAACTGGAGGTCTTTTTCCAGTTGGGCCTTGTTGGCGATCCAGCCGGTCAGGGTTTCGCGGGTGATGCCCTGCTCCGCCAGCCGGTGCAGCAGGCCGGCTACGAAGGCGTCGCCGGCGGCGGTGCTGTCGATCATGTCGGCGGGGACGGGGGCGATGTCGGTGGCGCCGCCGGGCCAGTAGACGTTGAGGGGGTTGCCGCCGTCGGTGACGAGGACGAGCTGGGCGCCGTCGTCGAGCAGGCGGGTGACGGTGGTCTGTTCATCACCGTAGAGGGCCTCCAGCTCTTCGCGGCTGAGTTTGACGATGTGGGCCAGGGCCATGGCGTCGGCGATGGTGTCGGCGGGTGTGGCGGTCTTGGGCCAGAGGTTGTGGCGGTAGTTGACGTCGAAGCTGACCAGGCAGCCGGCGTCCCGGGCCTGTTGCATGAGGGCCAGGGTGGTGTCGGCGATTTCCGGGTCGGTCAGGGTGTTGGAGCAGCAGTGGAAGATGGCGGGCGTGTCGAACAGGCCGTCGGGGACGTGTTCGATGCGGTACAGCAGGTCGGCGCTGCCGTCGCGGTAGAAGGCGAAGCTGCGTTCGCCGTCGGCGTCGAGGCTGACGAAGGCCAGCGCGGTCATGCCGGCGGCGGTCTGGTGCAGGGCGTGGGTGTCGACGCCGTAGTCGGCCATGGTCCGCACGAGCATGTCACCGAACATGTCCTTGCCCACCTGCCCCATAAAGCAGGCCTGGCCGCCCAGTTTGGCGACGCCGACGGCGACGTTGGCGGGGGCACCGCCGGCCTGTTCCAGGAAGGTGCGCTGGCCGTCGTCGCCCGGGCGGGCCAGCATGTCGATGAGGGCTTCTCCGAAGGCAATCACTCGCGTCATTGTTGTTCTCCGTGTTTGGCGCGTCCTGCACCGCGTTGAATTCGGCCCTTATCTTGCGCCGACGCTCACGGAAAACTCAAGCCGACCGAAGTCTGAGGCGACTCAAGGCTTGCTCCGAGACGCCTCAGCCAACCCTGGTCGGAGGCGTGCTGATATCGAACGCTGCGCCCTACCCCGGGCTCGGCCCCACTTCCTTGTAGGTCTCCACGCGATTGAGCCAGCCGGCCAGCCACTTGTCGCGCTCGATGGCCCGGGGCGCGTTTTCGGCACGCTGGGTCAGTACGTCGGCGGCGGCCTGGCGGAAGCGGGCCAGCGCGGTGCGTTTGTCGACTTCACCCATGCGTTCAAGCACCTGGCGCAAGCCCCAGCCCTGGCCGTCGTAGGCCTCGGAGGCCTTCAGGCCCTCGCCCTTGAAGTTGACGTAGTCGATCAGGGCGTAGACGCCGCCGGCGGTGTTACGCAGGTTGTCGATGCGCTGGCGCATGGCGTCGCGCTGGTCTTCGGGGGTGGCGTCGAGGATTTTCGACAGGGACTCCTGGGCGCGGCTGTACATGAACTCGGCCTGGACGTGTTTGGTCTCGTCCAGGAACCAGCGCAGGAACTCGATCTGCGGTCCGCTCTGCTGGTTGAGGAAGCTGTCCCGATCCGGCCAGGGCGCGTCCAGCGGGCTCATTTTGGCGAGCCAGTCGGGCATGTCGACGGACTCGGCCTTCATGAACTTGACCAGCGCCGGGAAGCTCTCGGCGTAGGGCTCGTCCACGCCCTTGGGGTACCAGATGAAGTGCCCGATGCCGAGGGACGGGAAGGCCTCACCCTCGTTCCAGTGCACCAGGCAGTCCACCTCGCCGGAACACTCGTTCTGGAAGATTTTGCTGGCGACCCAGTCCAGCTGTTTGTCGGAAAGGGACAGGTCGACGTTCGGCTTGCTCTGGGAGCAGCCGAAAACCGTCAGGACTGCCGCCAACGCCAGCAGTGAAAAAAGGGAACGAAAACGACTCACGGGATGATCCAGAAGCACTCGAAATGTTGGCGCTCAGGATAACGCAGGCGCCGCCTGGAATCGGCTTATCGATATGTCATTTTAGGCCGCCCCGGCGCGCTTGAGGTAGGTCATTGAGGCTCTGGCAAAACCGGTTCGGAGTCGTCGTCCCTGGTGAGGAAGGAACGCCAGATTTCGTGGGTCCGGGCGCGGGTCAGGCGCGTTTTACATTGCGCAAATTTCACACTACCCAGGGTGGAATCGCTCCAGACGTGAAACAGGGAATCACAGTGTTTGGTGCGGTATTCGTCCCAGGTTTTCTGGGCGGCGTTGATCAGGCGGTGGTTGGACGGTGCCTCGTCGTAGCGGTCCAGAGCCGCCTGCAGGTATTGCTTCATTTCCTCGTTGGCCGATTCCAGCTCCATGGAAGCGCAGCGGGTCATGTCCATGGTGGTCAATGGGTTCTCGCAGTCGTCGTCCGCTGCCAGGGTCAGTCCGGCGTACGCCATCATCATCAGGGCGATGAGCAATCGCATGGGGTCGTCTCCGTTTTGGGTCAGTGTGGGTTCGTCGATCTCGAACCGCGTGAGTGAGGGGCGCCGTTCGTCGGCACGCATGGAATCGGAAAACCGCCCCAATGCGCAAGCGGTTCTCAGCGTGCCGGATGCCCCGGATAAACTTTCTGCGCCTCAGGGCGGCGGTAGTGTCGGAACGCCGCCACCTCCCAGGGACGCATCGCCAGGATCAGGCTGACGCCGTAGCGCTGATCCAGCGGCAGGGATAAATCTTCCCGATGACAGTTGCGAAAGTCCAGCGCCAAACGTCGGAGTTTCTGCTGCATGACGTCGTTCGAACGCGGCGAGAGCATGCCGTTGAGGAACAGGCGCAGCTCCCCTGGCCGGTTGAAGCGGCACTGGAAGAAATCCCCCTGCACCTGCTCCTCGAAATAGGTCTGGATCGGCCCGTTGCGCTGCCACTGGAAATCATGGCTGATCAGCGGCTTGATGCGGTTGCCCGGCAGCAGATCGATCAGGCCCATGCGGTCCAGTTGCGCCAGCCGGCCGATCACCTGGTGCTCGCTGAGGGTATAGGCCGCCAGGATGTCCTCGAAGTGCCAGCGGTTCAGCGCGCAGATCGCCACCAGCAGCAACGGGATGTCGGACACCAGTTCCTGCTCTTGCTCGCGGGTCAGGCGGTCGATGCGGGTTTCCGGCTCCAGGCGGCGCATCAGGTCGCTGATCTCCAGGCCCAGCAGGGCGCAGATCTGGTCCAGCCGCTTGAGGGAAAACTGGCGCTCGGCGAATAGGCGCTTGACGCTGGCTTCCGACAGGTCGAGGGCGTCGGCCACCTGCTGGTAGGTCAGGCCGTGTTCCTTCAGGGCGCCCTTGAGGGCGTCGACAATAGCGGTGGTCTGGGCCATGAGGATCCCTCTCTCATCTCTCTGTTGCTGCCTGGCCGTCGCGGCGCCCGGCAATCGCTCCGGCGAAGCCCCCAGTTTAAAGCAACGTATCGCCCTGCAATACCCACCATCGACGTAGACGCTACTTTTTGGCTTTTGCTGGTTGCCCTGCCCGCCTGCCACCAGAGTGGACTCCAACGCGGCACCGATGCCGCAGACCCAAAAAGAAGCGAATACTGGAGGCACACATGGATAACGAACTGAGCAGTAACTCCACCGGCTGGCTGTTTTTCGTAAAGGCGTCCTTCGCCATCGCGCTGGTGGCCACCGGTGTAGGCATCGTCTTCACCCCGACGGATCTGCTGGTGAAAGGCTACATGGCGATCTGCGCGCTGTTCCTGGTGAGCACCACCATCACCCTGTCCAAGACCATGCGCGACGAGCACGAGAGCCAGCGCATCCACAACCGGCTGTCGGAAGCCCGGGCCCAGCAGATCCTGAAAGAGTACGGGGAGTAACGTCATGATGCTCTGGAGAAAAGTCGGCACCCTGTTCCGCGCCTCGGCCCACGAGCCGGTGGAGAAACTGGTGGACGCCAACGCCCTGCGCATCCTGGCGCAGGAGCTACGGGAAACCGAGGACGCCATGGTCGGCGCCAAGCGTGAGCTGGCCGGGCTGATGGCGGAATCCAAACAGCTGCAACGCAGCAACGAGCGCCTGGCGCAGACCATCACCGAGCGCGAGGGCCAGGCCCGGCACGCGCTGGAACTGGATGAGGAAGCACTGGCGACGGAACTGGCCGAACGCATCGCCGAGGACGAGAACCTGCTGGCCGAACAGCGCCGCCACGCCGACTACCTGGCGGCGCAGGAGAAAACCCTGCGCAAGCGCCTGCAGGACGCCGGCCGCACCCTGCAGCATTACAAGCGCGAACTGAGCCTGGCCAAAGCCAACCACAACGCAGAGAAGGTGCTGAAAGAACTGGGCAGCCACACCGCCGGCCTGCACACCCACATGAGCGACCTGGCCGCCTCGGTGGATCGCATCAAGGCCCAGCAGGAGCGCACGGCGGACGTGAACGACAGCCTGCAGGAGCTGGCCGAAGAGGAACTCGGCAGCCACCTGGACCGCAAGCTGGAAAAAGCCGGAATCGACAACGGGAAGCACGATGCCAAAGCGGTGCTGGCGCGGTTGCGGGCGAAGGACGCGCCGCAGGCGACGTGAGGCGATGGATGGTTGGGTAAGGGCTCACTCTGGTGTGAGCCCCTGGCCGCCCGGCCGGGCGGCTCGGAAACTGAAGTTTCCGCTACATGGATGGTGCTAACGCCAGACGACAGACAGCCCGCTCTCCCTGTACCAGACACTTCAGTTTATGAGGCGCCGCCAGGCGACCGGACGATGAATCCTCGATCAGCCTGTTTACTCCGCCCGCTTTTCCAGCGCCGCTACGTGGGCCAGCACTACCTCTTCCGCCATGTCCACCAGCTCTGGCGGGAAGCGGTCGCCGCAGTCTAGGCGTCGCAGTAGCGGTGTGCGGCCGACCAGGAAGAAAACGATCTGCCCCACCAGCGTGTGGGCTTCGAGGATCACGCGGGTTTCGGTGGGGTCGCGGCCCATGAGCACGGCGATCAGCGTGGTCAGGTGGACGTGCCCCAGCAGGAAGGCTTCCTGATAGAGAATATCGTAGGCGTCGGTGGGATTGGCCTGTTCGCGCATCACCATCATCAGCCAGCGGCGGGCTTCCTCCTCCTGGCTGAACAGGCGCACCATGCGCCGCACCAGGCCGCTGATCAGCTCCCGGGCGGCGTCGGGGTCGATGTTACTGACATCCGCATGGCTGACTTCCATGCCCTCCAGTTCGAACACCACCCGCAGGCGCCGGGCGATGTGGCGGGCGATGGCCAGGTAGAGCCCCTGTTTGTTGCCGAAGTAGTAGGCGATGGAGCCGATGTTGGACTGGGCCGCCTCGGCGATCATGCGCGTGGTGGTGCCCTTGAAGCCGAACTGGCCGAACAGGTCCATACCCGCCAGGATCAGCTTGCCGGCGGTCTCGTCTTCCAGTCGCGTTTTTTCAGTCACAGCTTCGGATCCATGGTCAGGCATTCTCGGGTGTCGCGGCGCCCATCTTCTCCGATTCGCCCCGGAAAAAGTAGGTGTAGAGCACCGGCACCACGCCCAGGCTCATCACCGTGCCCAACGCCAGCCCGCAGGCCATGGCGCTGGCCATGCCGTAGAACAGCGCGTCACGGCCGACGATCAGCGGCAGGAAGCCGAGAATGGTGGTCACCGTCGCCATGAGGATCGGCCGCAGCCGTCGCACGGACGCCTGGATCACCGCCTCGGTCATGTCCAGCGCCGGATCGCGACGGTCGATGTCGATGCGGTCGATCAGCACGATGGCGTTGTTGATGATGATCCCCGCCAGACTGTAGATACCCAGCAGCACCATGAAGCCGAAGTTGGCACGCATCAGCATCAGCCCCAGCGCCACGCCGACGATCACCAGCGGAATGGTGGTGACGATCAGCAGCGGCCGCTTGAAGGAATTGAACTGGGCCACCAGCAGGATGAAGATCACCCCGAGGCACATGGGCAGGTAGGCCTGCAGCGCCGCCTTCCCCTCGGCGGACTGGGTCACCACGCCGTCGAACTCGATCCAGTGCCCCGGCGGCAGGTCCGCTTCGATGCGGTCCAGCGCCGGCTGGATCCGGGGCATCATGTCCTCGGCGGTGAGCCCGGCGTTGCGGCCCTCGATGGTGATGGTGCGCACCAGGTTCTCGCGGTCGATGCGGTAATAGCCGTTGCCGATGTGCACCTGCGCCACCTGGTTGAGCGGCACGCCCTGCCCCGGGTTTTCCAGCGGGTAGACGGTCAGCGACTTGAGCCGCTGCAGGCTGGAACGCTCGGCCTCCTCGTAACGCAGCATGATGGGGATGATGTTGTCTCCTTCCCGGTAGTTGCTCAGGTGGTAGCCGTCGATGGCGCCGCGCAGGGAACGGGCAATGTCCTCCGACGTCACCCCCGCACTGCGCGCCTGGGCCTGATCCACCTGGATGTTCAGCGTGGGAATCCGCGCCTCCCAGCTCTGGCGCACGTCGCGCGAGCCCGGCAGATCCTTGAGGGCCTGTTCCACCTGCTGGGCGGCGCCGAACAGCACTTCCCGGTCCGGCCCTTTCACCTGGATCTCCAGCAGGTTGGAGTCGGACGGCCCGAGGAACATCTTGGTGATCTGCGGGTAGACGTCGGGGAAGTCCCGGTTCAGCACGGTGCGGGTTTCGGCCATTACCGCGTCCACCCGGTCGCGATCGCTCACGTTCAGCACCAGGAAGCCCTTGTTCGGTGCCGGGTCGATGGGCGTCAGCGACAGCACGAAGCGCGGCCCGCCGAAACCGGCGTAGGCGGCAACGCTGGAGACGTCCTCGTGCAGGGCCTGGTCGTCGTTGAGCGCACCGCTGATCGCCTGGATGCGCCGGTCCGCTTCGGACGGGGCAATGTCCGACGGGAAGTCGAGGTAGACCAGCACCTGGGTGCGGTCGGAATCCGGGAAGAACTTCTTGGGCACCACCTGCATCAGGCCGACGCCGCCGATCAGCGCCAGCACCATGATCCCCAGGAACAGCGGGCGGTGACGCAGAACCCGGCGCAGCAGCGACTCGTAGCGGCTGGCCATGAAGCGGAACAGGCGGTCCGACAGGCTCTCTTTCGACGCACTCTCTTCCGACGCCTCCTCTTTCGAAGCACCCTCTTTCGAAGCACCCGGGCCACGACGCCTGGCCGCGTCCTGTTCCGGCAGCTTGAGGAAGCGGTGGCACAGCACCGGCGTCAGCGTCAGGGACAGGAACCAGCTGGTCAGCAGGGAGATGGCGATGACGATGGAGATCGAGCGGGTGTACTCGCCGGACACGTGCTCCGCCAGCATCAGCGGCAGGAACACGAGGATAGTGGTCAGCGTGGAGGACAGCAGCGGCACCGCCAGTTCGCCGCCGGTCTGCTTGAGGGCCTCGTCGCGACTGGCGCCGTTTTCCAGGCGGGTCTTGAAGTCCTCGGCGATGACGATGGCGTTGTCCACCAGCAGCCCCAGGGCGATCACCAGCGTGGCCAGGCTCATGCGTTGCAGGGTCATGTCCATGAAGCCCATGATGGCCAGGGTCACCAGCATCACCGCCGGAATGATGGAACCGACGATCAGCCCCGTGCGCACGCCCAGGAACAGGATCACCACCGCCAGCACGATCACCAGGGTCTGGATCACGCTGGAGGTGACGCCGTAGACCGCGTTGGCCACCTGGTCCGCCTGGAAGGTCATGATCTGCAGGTCGTAGCCCGCCGGCAGGGTCTGCCGGACCTTGTGCAGGGTGTTTTTCACCGCGTGGCCATAGTCCAGCACGCTGTAGCCGTCGAGCATGGAAATGGCCAGCACGATGGCCCGCTTGCCGTTGAAATAGGCGGGCTGCTCCACCGGATCGACGTAGCCGCGATTGACGTGGCCCAGGTCGCCCAGGCGCATCGTGCCGCCATCAGGAAGCTGGATCTCGGCGTTGCGCAGGGCGTCGATGTCGGAATACTCGCCGGACACCTGCAGGGCGAATCGTTGTTCGCCGGACTCGATCACACCGGCGGGCGGCATCACGTTGCGGGACTGGAGCTGACCCGCCAGCTCGTTGGGCGTCAGGCCCAGTTCCGCCATGCGGGTTTCCGGCAGGTCGATAAAGACGCGCTGGGGCTGCTCCCCCAGCAGCTCCACCTTCTCGGTGCCCTCGATGCCGTAGATGGCGGTGCGGATGTGTTCCGCCATTTCCATCTGCTCGGCCTGGCTGAACACGTCCGAGGTCAGTGCCGCGGTGACCACGGCCACATCGCCGTAGTCGTCATTGAGCACCGGCGTGCCGGTGCCTTCGGGCAGCTCGGACTGCGCCGCGTCGATCTGCTCGCGCACCTCGTCCCAGATCTGGTCGAGGTTGAAAAAGCGGTCCTGGATTTCCACGTGGATCAGCGAGCGCCCGCGCATGGAGGTGGAGCGGATCTTCTCCACTTCCCCAACCTTGCGCACGCTGGCCTCCAGCGGCTTGGTGATGTTCTCTTCCACCTGCTCGGCGGTCAGCCCCGGGTAGGACGTACTGATCACCGCCTGGCGGATGGTGATCTCCGGATCTTCCCGGGTGGGCAGCGCGAAGTAGCTGACCACGCCGTAGAGAATCGCGATGGCGGTGGTGAGGTAGAGGACCGGGCGGAAACGGAAGGCCAGTTGCGACAGGTTCATGGCCACCTCAGTTGTACCGCTCGGGGCCCTGTCCCATCAGGTCCACGACCTCGCCCGGCGAGACGAACTCCGCCCCGCGCGCGACGATACGCTGGCCCGCTTGCAGGGCGCCGGTGACCGACGCAATGCGCTCATCCACGTGGGCGATGGCCACGTCCACCCGCTCCAGGGTGCGGTCCGCGCCGATGCGCAGCACGTGGGCCTTTTCGTCGCCGTCGTAGACCAGCGCCGTCAGCGGGATGCGCACCAGAGTGGCGTCTTCCGCTTCGCCGTTGGCCAGTTTGAGGTGAACCTGGGCGGTCATGCCTGAGCGCAGTCCGTCCAGCGGCTGCGGCAGGGTCAGCACCACCGGGTAGTTGTTGGACGACTGCGGCTGGGTGCCGATGTGCTTGATGCGCGCCGGGATGCGCTCGTCGCCCAGTGCCGGGATATGCACCTGCTGGGGTTCACCGTCATGGAGCCGGCCGATCAGGGTTTCCGGCACGCTGGTGTCCACTTCGAAGCCATCGCGGTCGGAGATCACATCGAGGATGGTCTGGTTGGGGCTGACCCGTTCCGAAGGCTCCACCCGGCGCTGGCTGACCGAGCCGGTGAACGGCGCCTTGAGGGCGGTCAGACGCAGGTCGCGTTCAGCCAGGCGGCGTGACGCCATGGCCGATTCGTAGCGCGAGCGGGCCGCGTCCAGAGACGCCCGGGCGCTGTCGAGCTGGGACTGGCTGGTGTAGCCCTTCTCGCGCAGGCTGTTCTGGCGGTCGTAGGCCAGTTTGGCCTCATCCAGCGTGGCCTTTGCTTCGCGCTCGGCGGCGACGGAGCGCTGGTACTCCAACTGGTAACGGGCGTCGTCCAGCACCGCCAGGGTATCGCCGGCCGCGAAGCTGTCGCCGACATCCACCGCCAGGCTCTCGATCTCGCCGGAGATCTCGAAACTCAGGGACGTCTGCTCCGCCGCCGTGATGCGTCCGGACAGGGTCACTTCCGTCGAGCCGTTGGCCGGCATCACCCGGGTGCTGTCCACCACCCGCGGCGGGGTCTCTTCCGCCTGCTCCCCGGCCGACGACGTGCAGCCGCCCAATACCCCGATCAGAACCGCCACGCCCCAAAAGCGCGCGGCTCGCGCCCTGCTTTCCATCGATGCCTTGCTGTCGGTTTGCATGCCCCATTCGCCCGTTTAATCAATTGATCAAACGGATTTTATAATCATTTGATTAAATTTGAAAGCAACGTAATTTTTGGATGGATAATCAATCGGATAAGCGGTTATCAGGGGTGCTTGAATGCCTCAACAGAGCACCGCTTAATGTAGCGGAAACTTTAGTTTCCAAGCCGGCCACTGGGCGGCCGGAACCAACTCCTATCCTGTGCTTTGGGGCAGCAGCATCCAATGGGGCGTTTGTGCCTCGGCGGGATTGTTTCGGGCACCTCGCGGCGCCTCAGAAACTAAAGTTTCTGCTACAGGGTGCGGGAGATTCCCAAGCTCGAAACCAGCACCGCCAATGTAGCGGAAACTTTAGTTTCCGAGCCGGCCACAGGGCGGCCGGAACCAACTCCTGTCCTGTGCTTTGGGGCAGCAGCATCCAATGGGCTTTTGTGCCTCGGCGGGATTGTTTCGGGCACCTCGCGGCGTCTCAGAAACTAAAGTTTCTGCTACAGGGTGCGGGAGGCCCCCAAGCTTGAAACCAGCACCGCCAATGTAGCGGAAACTTTAGTTTCCGGGCCGCCCCAGGGGCGGCCGGAACCAACTCCTGTCCTGTGCTTTGGGGCAGCAGCATCCAATGGGCTTTTGTGCCTCGGCGGGGCTTTTTCCGGGCACCTCACGGCGCCTCAGAAACTAAAGTTTCTGCTACAGGGTGCGGGAGATTCCCAAGCTCGAAACCAGCACCGCCAATGTAGCGGAAACTTTAGTTTCCGAGCCGCCCGAAGGGCGGTCGAGATCCCCTCGTCACTCCGGGTCCGCCGGCCCGACCCACGCAAACGGGTTGTAGGCCAGTTCCCAGAGGTAGCCGTCCGGATCGGAGAAATAGCCGGAGTAGCCACCCCAGAACACCTTCTGCGGCGATTTGATCCGGGTGGCACCGGCCGCCACGGCCTCGGCCATGACCCGATCCACTTCGGCTTCGGAGGCAAGATTGTGGGCGATGGTGAACCCGGGGAATCCGGCCGGCGGGCTGTTGGGAATTCCGACGTCGTCGGCCAGCGCTTCCCGCCCGTAGAGCCCCAGCCAGGTGCCGTTGAGGGTAAAGAAGGCGACTTCGGGCGGCGACTCCAGTTGTGGGAAGCCCAGCCCGTCACGGTAGAAGGCGATGGAACGCTTCAGGTCGGCCACCCCGAGGGTGACCATGCTCATTCTTGGGTTCATGGCGTGACCTCATCCGTCGATGCGAAACAGTCCCACAACAATGGCACATGGCGGTGCCGGGAGTCGGGAAGACTTTGCTGAACGCAACCGCCTACTCATAAATCACGCGGATACGGCCTTCCAGGGGCGCTTCAGGAATTTCGTAGGGCCGATTGTCGGACGCGTCGGCGGACCGGGACGATGTGGCCCTGTCACCCGATTGGCCCGGCTCGCGGGCCTGCCGCCACCGTTGCGCGTCTTTCGCCGCCTGGCGCTGGTTCTCGGCCCGCTGACCGGCTTCCAGGCGCGCCCGTTCGGACGGCCTGGCGGCGTCCACAGCTACCGGGCGCGCTGTCTCTTTATAGGCGGCGGGCACCTCGTCGCCGAAGTGGATCGCACCGTCCCGGTCGACCCAGCGGAACACCTCCGCGGCCGGTCCGGACGACCACAGTGTGGCCAGCGCCAGGACGAGCGCCGCCGGGCCGTGTCGGTTCGTCATCGCCCACCTGCTGCGGGCGGCCACGCCCGGAATTAACATTGCCCCGCCACGGGACAGGTATCCCGATCCCGCTCCCACTGAATGGTCACGTGGCTGATGTTGAAGTCGTGCCGTAGCCGGTGTTCCAGCTTTTCCAGCAGAGCGTCGTCGGAGGCCGGATCGGGCTTGACCAGGTGCGCCGTCAGCGCGTTTTCGGTGGTGCTCATGCCCCAGATGTGCACGTGATGCACGCCTTCCACGCCGGGCAGGTCCTGCAGCATCTCGCGCACCTCGTCCGGGTCGATACCAGCCGGCACGGCGTCCAGGCTCAGATTGAGGGATTCCTTGAGCAAGCCCCAGGTGCCGATCAGGATCACCACCACGATGGCCAGACTGACCACCGGATCGATCCAGGTCTGGCCCGTCCAGAGGATCGCCAGCCCGGCGACGGCGACCCCGAGGGACACCCCGGCGTCGGCCGCCATGTGCAGGAAGGCGCCGCGGATGTTGAGGTCGTCCTTCTGCCCCGCCATGAACAGCATCATGGTGGCGGCATTGATCACCACCCCGATCAGGGCCACGACGATGACCGTCATACCGGCCACTTCGGAGGGTTCGGCAAAGCGGCGGATGGATTCCCAGGCAATGCCGCCGATGGCCACCATCAGCACCAGCGCGTTGACCAGCGCCGCCAGGATAGTGGTCTTCTTCATGCCGTAGGTGCGCCACTTGGTGGCCTCCCGCTGGGCCAGCCAGGCCGCGCCCCAGGCCAGCACCAGGCCCAGCACGTCGCTCAGGTTGTGGCCAGCATCCGCCAGCAGCGCCATGGAGTCCGCCAGGACGCCGTAAACCGCCTCCACCACCACGAACACCGTATTGAGCACAATGCCAATGGCAAAGGCCCGGTTATAGCTGACCCCGTGGGCATGAGCGTGACCATGGCTGTGGCCATGATGCGCGTGCCCGTGATGGTGAGCGTGAGACATACCGCCGAACTCCTTGTGAACGTTTCCCGGCATTACAAACCCTGTAACCACTTCAGGGTCAAGCCATCACGTGACAGAGAGGCTCAGTGGGATCGTTGCTCGGCGCAGTCCACGCAGACGGTGGTCTGGGGCAGGATCTTCAGGCGCTCGGGATTGATGTATTCGCCGCAGTATTCGCAGATGTCACCCTCGCCTTCGGCAATGCGATTGAGGGCACGCTCCACCTGGCGCAGCTCTTCCCGGGCTTCGTGGTCGAGCCCGTCCACGACTTCGTCGTTCTGGCGCTGCACGGCCTGCTCGGCGAAGTCCGCTTCCAGGGGGCCATGGTCCCGATGCTGGTGGGCGGAATACTTGTCGATCCGGTTCTTGAGGTCCTGGCGCAGATCCGCCAGGAACGCCTTGCGTTCAGACATAGCCATTCCTCGCTCATCAATGAGCCTGTATTTAACTATAGGCCTTACGGCACAGGTTGACTCAGGTCAGTTGTTAACCAGACGGTCTTTAGACCCGCTCCCCGGTCGATCGTGCCCTTACGGAACGGCAAGGTTGTATGGCTCAGTGGATGTCGCGACGACCCTCAAGCCAGCGCTGCAGCGCGTCGTGCAGCGCTTCGGCCACGTCGAGGTCCAGCAGGTAGGGTTTTACGGGATCAATGGCCGGATCCGGCGGGTAACCGAGCAGCACCATGACGGTGACCAGCTCACGCCCGACCAGTTCGATACGATCGATGTGATCCGCCGTCAGCCGGTTGATGCAGCGCCCCCACCAGGTTGACTGGCGCTCGACCACCAGTCGCTGGATGGCGATCCGGTTGCCCAGGGCGGTACACAGATCACGCGGTGACGACGCCTGGGTGTTGGCCAGCAGGCGGTCGAGATCCCGGCTCATCCGGTGCCAGCGTCTGGCCTGATGGCGGAACGCCGGCGCCACCAGTGTCAGCGACGCGGTCAGTCGCGACGCCATGTCGGCGTCCAGCTCGAACGCGATCGGTGATTCGGTTGATTCAGTGCCCATGTCATCTCCCTGACAACGAGTATCCAGCGCGCCCTGATGAAAGCGGCCCCCTGGAAGGGTGCATCCGGCCACCCTGTGCTAAGGTCAGTTGCATTGTGCCGTCCGCCCATGCCCGAGGAAAGCGATGCCGCTCCCAAAACCACTCATTGCCGGTGCCCTGACGCTCCTGGCCGGCTGCGCCAGCCAGCCCCAGCCCGAACCCGCCGCGCCGGCGGAGGGCCACATTCCGCCCATGCACTCCATCCTCAACACGCCGCTGCTGGATAGCGACGGCCAGCCGATCGCTGTGGAGCAACTGGCACGGCGCTGGAAACAGGCGGACGTGGTGGTGATCGGCGAATTCCACGGCCACAACGGCGCCCACCTGCTGGAAGCGCGCATGCAGATGGCGCTTTTCAACGAACGGCCGGACCAGATCCTGAGCCTGGAGCCCTTCAACGCCGACCACCAGGACGCACTGGACCGATACCTGGCCGGCGATCTGGGCGAAGCGGAAATGATTGAGGATGCCGACGCCTGGGACAATTACCGCGCCGGTTACCGGCCTCTGGTGACCTTCGCCGCGAACCTGGAGCGGCCGGTGGTGGCGGCCAACGCCCCGGCAACCGCCGTGCGCTGCGTGGGACGCCGGGGGCCGGACGCCCTGCAACGGCTCGATGACGCCACCCGCGCCCTGCTGCCGGACAACCCGTTCCGCGGCGATGCCGCCTACCGCGAGCGTTTCTTCGAGGCCCTGGGCGGCCACGGTCACGCTGACGACAATGCGCTGGAAAACCGCTACCAGGCCCAGCTGCTGCGGGACAACACCATGGCCTCACGCATCCTCGACGCGCTGGAAGACAACCCCGGCGCCCAGGTGCTGCACATCACCGGCGACTTCCACAGCGCCGACAGGCTGGGCACCGTCGCCCTGCTGCAGGCCCGCGCCCCGGAGCTGTCTATCCGCGTGCTGTCGCCGATCCGGGTGGACGATCCGGCCCGACCGGCATTTGAGGAAGGCGATCTCACCCGGGGCGACGCGGTGTACCTACTCGCGCCCCTGCCTGCGGAATACCTGGATCCCGAGCGCATGCGCGCCGCCATCGGCGAGCGTTTTTCCCGGGCCGGTGAGATCGAGTGCCCGTGACCGGCGGGGTCAGGTCAGATCCCGTCCCGCCTCGTCTTCGGGGACCACTTCGGTTTCGGTGAGGGCCGCGGACAACCAGCGCTCCATGCACTCATGATGGCGCAGGCGCGCGGCGTACTGCTGGGCTCCGTCGGACAGGGGCGTGCCGTAGGTGAGGAAGCGCCAGGCCACCGGCGCGTAGAAGCAGTCGGCAATGGAGAAGTCGCCAAACAGCCAGGGCCCATCCTCGCCGTAGCGGGTGGTGCAATCGGTCCAGAGGGCGTCAATGCGGTCAATGTCGGCCCGGGCCGCTTCCGACAGCTCGATCAGCCGACGGGCGCGACAATTCATGGGCATTTCCGCCCGCAGCGCACCGAAGCCCGAGTGCATTTCCGCCACCACCGAGCGGGCGTGGGCCCGGGCCGCCGGGTCGGAAGGCCAGCCACGGCCGTCGAGATAGGTTTCCGACACGTATTCGCAGATGGCCAGGGAATCCCAGATGGTCAGCCGGCCGTCCAGCAACACCGGCACGCGGCAGGTGGGCGAGTAGCGCCCCAGCCGGACCTTGAGGCCGTCCTGCACCAGGGATTCCTGGATTTCCTCGAACTCGAGCCCGAACGCCGCCATCAGCAGCCAGGGGCGCAGGGACCAGGACGAGTAATTCTTGTTGCCAATCACGAGCTGCATGAGCGACTCCGGCGACGAAGACCAACGACCAGACTGATGGCCGTCAGGCCCAAACCGAACAACGCCAGCGCGCCCGGTTCGGGGACGGTTGCGACTCTACTGACGCTATATTGCCCCCAGAAGAACCAGTTTGTCTCCCCCTGCTGGAACCCGTTGGCTTCTTCCACCACGTTTTCCAGGTAGGCCAGGGGCTGCCCGCCGTCGGGCACGAAGAACAGGTCGAGGTACAGGCCGATGGACTGGCCCGACGCCGGACTGATGTCCACGCCGTAGCTGGCCAGCTCGCCGCCGTCCACGCTGCGCCCGTCCCGCTGGGTAAACAGCGCACTGCCCCACCAGTCAACGGCGAAGTCGTCGCTCACCAACAGCAGGTGCGACAGCTCGCCGGTGTCGGTATCGAGCAGCAGGGAGCCGCTGCCCAGCCCGGTGGGCGCACTGCAATCCGGCGGGCAGAGGCTGATGTCCTTGTAGTGGAAGCGGTAGTCGTACTGCATCACCGTGGCGACGGCGGGTTGGGCGAGAACCAGGAGCAGGATGGCAAACAGGCGGGACATGACGTCATCCTTGAATGTTGTTGTGATGGCTCACTATATCACTGTTCAAATATCGACCACACGAACTGATTGCACAGAATGCCAAGCCGCTGCCTGTGCAGAAAATCGACCTGTTCGCCCGCCGTTACGCTACCTATGCTGATACGGTAAGAAAGCGGTTTTTCGATGTTTCAAAGCAGGGAGACTGAGATATGCGACAGCTACCGAATGCCGTCCTGGCGGCGGCGCTGGCCTTTAGCGCTGGCTCAGCCCTCGCGGCCACCCCGGCCCCGGACGGCGCGTCAGTCTATTTCATCACGCCGAGTGATGGCGACACAGTCAGCTCGCCGGTTACCGTGCGCTTTGGCCTGGAAGGCATGGGCGTCGCGCCGGCCGGCATCGATATGGCGAAAACCGGCCACCATCACCTGCTGGTGGACGTGGACGAGCTGCCGCCCGCCGGCCAGCCGATTCCATCCGACGACCATCATCGCCATTTCGGTGGCGGCCAGACCCAGACGGAGCTGGAGCTGCCACCGGGCGAACACACCCTGCAACTGATTATGGGGGACCAGACGCACATTCCCCACGAGCCGCCGGTGGTTTCCGAGCGGATCACCATCACCGTCGAATAACGGGCGTCCGGGAATCCCGGCTCAGACGGACGTCAGACCCGGCGCCCCGGCCACGGTCCTCCGGGCGTAGGCACTGTCGCTGTCCAGGCTGTAGCTGGAGTCGGTGGCCGTGCTGACAAAACGCCAGTCGGCACGGGCTTCGGTGGCGGTAAAGGTCACCCGCAGGTAGCCGCGCTGGCTGACGTTGGCGTATTCGAGGCCGTCGATCAGCGTCTCCAGCCCCTGGGCGGCGGTGGCGGCCTCGCTCGCCGACAGCCCCAGGTAATATTCCAGCCCCGGCGAGCTCACCGAGGCGGTAGCGAATTCCACACCCACCACATCGCCGTCCGGATCGTCCAGGGTCAGGTTGTTGGCCCAGGCGTTGTGGGTATCGCCGGCCAGCACCACCAGGTTCTTGCCGTTGTCGGCCATCAACTGGAAGATCTCGTCGCGCTCCCAGACGTAGCCGTCCCAGGCGTCGAGGTTGTAGGGCAAGGTGTTGTCCAGACGGGCCTGCTGATCGGTAGTGAGCGATCCGCCGCTGTTCTCGATTTCCTTGAGCACCAACAGCTCCGTCAGCTGCGAGATCACCGCCGCCGAATCCCCGTTCTGATACGACACGATCACCTCTTCCGGGAACAGCATCCGCCCCATCAGCACCTGCTGCCCCAGCACTTGCCAGGTCGCGGTCGAGGTCTGGACCTGGTTGCTGAGCCAGGCCAACTGTTCGGCGCCCAGCATTTCCCGGTTGGCGTCCCTGCGAGCGTTGTTGACCGCCTCGCGGTCGATGATGTCGCCGCTCATGTAATCGTCGTAGTCGAGCTGTTCGTCCCGCGCGATCAGGCGGGTGTCGAGCATGTACAGGTTGACCAGGTCGCCGAACGCGAAGCTGCGGTAGATGGTCTCTTCGTCGTCCTCGCTGGCCGGGCGCACCGGCATCCATTCGAAGTAGGCCTGCAGGGCCGCCAGCTTGCGCTCGCTGTAGTCGCCTTCCGAACCCTGGTGATTCTGGGCGCCGCTTTCCCAGGCGTCGTTGGCCACCTCGTGGTCGTCCCACACGGCGATGAAGGGCACCTGCGCGTGCAGCACCTGCAGGTTGCTGTCGGTGCGATAGAGAGCGTAGCGGCTGCGGTAGTCTTCCAACGCCACCAGTTCGGTGTCGTTGGCGTCCGGAATCTGGCGCACTTCGTCCGTGCCGTACTGGCCGTTGGCGTATTCGTAGAGGTAGTCGCCCAGGTGAACCACCGCATCCAGATCACTCTCCTGGGCTACGGCGTCGTACACGTTGAAATAACCGGCCGGGTAATTGGCACAGGACATCACCGCCAGGGTCACCTGCGACACGCTGCCTTCGGGCAGGGTCCGGGTCTGACCGACCAGGGAAGTCGAGCCCTGGGACTTGAAGCGATAGTAGTAGGTTTCGCCCGGACTCAGGCTGAGCACGTCCACCTTGACGGTGTAATCGCGACCGGCGTTGGTTTCGGTGGTGCCGGAATGCACCAGGTTGGCGAAGGACGCATCCGTCGCCACTTCCCAACCCACGCTGACCGCGCCGTCGGTTTCCAGCGGGGTGACGCGCGTCCACAGCAATACGCGGTCCTGTAGCGGATCGCCGCTGGCCACGCCGTGCTGGAAGGCGGCACTGCCATTCGAATCGCCGCCTTCGTCCCCGGAATCGGACGACGAGCCGCCGGAGGACAGGCAACCGGCCAGGCCGGTGGATACAACCACCGCTCCGGCACTGAGAGCGGAGACGCGGAGAAACTCGCGACGGGTCAGGCGCTTCATGGCAAATCCTTTTGCTGGGCTCCGGCAAACCAGGGCGGCCGGGCAGAATGGGGTAACGAATGAGGATGACGACATCCCGCTGCCATCCGCGCTGGAGCATACCCAAGTCCAGACCCGCAAAAACAGTGCCGTAGCCGGCGTCAGTCGACGATGCGGACATGCCCTCTTCCTGCACCTGCCAACGAGATGACGCCGGTTTTCGCCCCGTCGAGGTGCGCGCAAACCGGCACCGCTGACGGGAAAAGAGACAGAGGCCATTGAAAAGCCGGAAATGAAAAGAAGACGGGGGACAACGTCGGGATTGGGGAAGGTATAAAGCCGTGCCCTGCCGGTCACAACGGCGCAGCCACTGACGGTCGTGCCTGGGGAATAGGCAGCAAGGCCGGCAAGCCGACGCCCCGCAAAGGCCGGGCCGTGCTACTGGGCCCTGGTTTTCTCTTGGCCGCAGCGCTCGCAGCGATAGACGGTCACCAGTTTGCCGCATTTAACGTCAAACTGCTTCTCCTTGCACACCACCCATTTGTGGAAATCGTGCTGACACAAACCTTTACGTGGTTTCTTCTTTTCCGGTCGCCGGAAAGGCAGGACATCGCCCATAGTCTCTCGCCTCTTGAGTCAATCCTTCTGGGTCAATCCTTTGGATGGTGCACAACGCGATCGCCCGATTTGAGAATACCCCCGCCGTCGCTGCTCGGGAAGAGGCTCAGGCGGAATGAGCGACAGGTGCCCCAGGACGGGCAAGATGATAGGCTTCCGGCTGGCTGTGATTATCTGGAACAGCGGTACAGATTGAGCCGTTTCATGCAAGGAAGCCACAAACCCATGCCTCGTCGAACACGCGGAGCCCTCCGCACCCTGCTGGCAGCCGGATTGTTACTGGGTGCCCTGAGCCCTGTTACCCGGGCCGAGTCGGTGCGCCTCACCAATGGCGACTGGCCGCCCTTTCTCATCGAAGAACCACCCCACGGGCTGGTGAGCCAGGTTGTGGAACGCGCCTTCGCGTTGGAAGGGGTCGACGTGGAATGGGGCTTCTTTCCCTGGTCGCGCTCTTTCAAGCTGGCGCGGGACGGCAACTGGGACGGTTCAGCCGGCTGGTCCTGCTCGCCCGAGCGCGAGATCAACTTCTACTTCAGCGACCCCATCGCGCCGATCCATTACGTTTTCTTCCACCGCGCCGACCGCACCTTCGAGTGGGACACCATCCACGACCTGAAAGGGCTGCGCATCGGCCTGACTCAGGACTACAATTATGGCAAGGCGCTGGCCCGGGCCGACGCGGAAGGTCTGATCACCACCGACGTCACCACCTCCGACCGGGTCAACTTCCGCAAACTGCTGGCGGGGCGCATCGACCTGTTCCCGATCGACATCGAGGTGGGGCGACACATGCTGAGAGAACAGTTCTCCGAAGAAGAAGCCCGGCGCCTGACCTATCATCCGCATGTGCTCCACGCCGCCCAGTTGCACCTGATCCTGTCACGACTGGTGCCCGGCAACCGGGCGCTCATCAACCGTTTCAATCACGGTCTGCATCATCTTCAGGCCAGCGGCGAAATGCGTGAGATCGCCGAGCAGTCGGGCTTCGACACGACGGACGCGCCCCTGCTCCTGCGGCACACCCACCGCCTGTCGGGCTGTGCCGACTCCCGTGATACGGCAAGCCATCACTGAAGCCCATCCCCATGGCCCACGGCGATCCTGAATCCCGGATTCTCTCCAGTTGGAAAACCAACGCCAGCGCCTGGATCCGCGCCGTCCGTGAGCATGAAATCGCCAGCCGCGAGACCGTCACCAACCAGGCCATCGTCAACGCCATCCTGACGTTGCAGCCCCGGCTCGTGCTCGATGCCGGCTGTGGCGAAGGCTGGCTGGTGCGTGCCCTGAGCGCCCACGGGATACGCGGTATCGGCATCGATGCCACACCGGAACTGGTGGAGCAGGCCCGGGTGTTGGACAATAGCCGCTACCAGGTCATGAACTATGCCCAGCTTGCCAACGCCCACAGCTTCCAGGTGGACGTGCTGGTCTGCAACTTCGCCCTGTTGGGGGACGCCTCCGCGAACGAACTGCTGTGCGCTGCCGCCGTACACCTGAAACCCGACGGCCACCTGGTGATCCAGACCCTGCACCCGCTGATGTCACTGGAACCCGGCAGTTACCAAAGCGGCTGGCGGGAAGGCACCTGGGCCGGGTTCAGCGACGCGTTCCGGGAAGCACCACCCTGGTACTTCCGCACACTGGGCGACTGGTTCGCGCTGTTCGGGCGCTTCGGCTTCCGGGTGCGATCGGTCGCCGAGCCCACCAACCTGCCCGGCAACCCGCCCTTCTCGATCCTGTTCACCATGGCGTATCCGGACGCCCCTCGCTCCTGAAAGTCAGGATTCCTGCCTTGCATACCCCGAAAACCTCCATGATAGACTGAGCCCGCACCCACGGGAGTTCAACGCATCCAATGACCGCCAACACCATCGAGATCAATCGCCAGCGCCATCGCTTTGACGGTCGCGAATCCGTCTGGCTGTTCGGCTACGGCTCGCTGATCTTCAAGGCCGACTTCCCCTACCTGGAACGCCGTCCGGCGTCCATCGAAGGCTGGGTACGGCGCTTCTGGCAGGGCTCCCACGACCACCGCGGCACGCCCGACGCACCGGGACGGGTGGTCACGCTGATTGAAGAAGCCGGCGCCGTTTGCCAGGGCATGGCCTACCGCATTGCCCCGGAGGTGTTCGACCATCTGGACGTGCGCGAGAAGAACGGCTACCTGCGCTTCATGACGCCCATGACCTTCGCCGACGGCGATCAGTCCGACGGCCTGGTGTACATCGCCACACCGAACAATGCCGCGTTCCTGGGCCCGGCGGACGAACGCGACATCGCCCTCCAGATCGCCGCCTCGCACGGACCCAGCGGACCCAACGACGAATACCTGCTGCGCCTGGCCGACGCCCTGCGCGAACTGGCGGACATCGACCCGCACGTTTTCGCCATCGAGCGTCATCTGCGGACCGCCGACTGACACGCCCGCCCTCTCCGCCTCATCGCAATGTTAAATCCTGTGATATCCATCACGCTGTAACAGCGGCTTCATCTGCCTGCCCTATTTCTGATGTTTTCTGAATAGCCGCTCCTCCGGCTAAACCTGTTCCGCCAAGGATCAACCAGACACAAGGGCTGTGAAGATGTCAGCGAGTTCCTCTCTTATCGTCGAAAAACTGTGGCGCCTGAAACGGGCCGTGGACCAGGGACACTGCCAGGGTGTCGAGTTCATCCACCTCAACAACCTGCTGCGCGATCCCGCCTACCGTGAGGATATCCTCGACCGGGTCGCCATCGGCGGCGACGACGAGCTCAAGGCGCTGGTCCGTGAAATCCGCCAGAGCGACGATGGACAGCCGCTGATGGCCACATCGCGCCGCCAGACCTACCAGACGGATCCGGCCCAACCGCGCCGTAAAGGCGGCTTCCGTGCCTCCCGCGTGCTGGCCTGGGCACTGCCGGTAGCGGCCGCCGGCGCCGCGATGGTCGGCTTCACCCACTTCGACAACCGCACCGTGCACATCAGCGACGACATCGTCACCGACACCACCTGGGAGTCCGGCAAGACCTACGTGCTCGACAAGAAGGTCTACGTCGACCAGGGCGCGAACCTCACGATCGAAAGCGGCGTCACCGTACGCGGTGAGCGCGGCTCGGCTTTGATCGTCACGCGCGACAGCAAGCTGTTCTCCCGTGGCAGCAGCGTGGCACCGGTGGTGTTCTCCAGCAACCAGGCGGAAGGCAAGCGCAAGCGTGGTGACTGGGGCGGCGTTGTGCTGCTGGGCAACGCGCCGGTCAATCAGCCCAATGCGTCGATAGAAGGCATCCCGGAGGGCGACACCCGCGGCCTGTTCGGCGGTGAGGATCGCCAGGACAGCTGCGGCGTGATGGAGTACACCCGCATCGAGTTCGCCGGCTTCGAGGTGTACAAGAACAACGAGCTGAACGGCCTGACCCTGGGCGGATGCGGCCAGAACACCATCGTCCAGAACGTGCAGGTACACCGGTCACTGGACGACGGCATCGAACTGTTCGGCGGCCAGGCCGACCTCAAGCACATCGTCATCACCGGCGCCGGCGACGACAGCCTGGACTGGGACTGGGGCTGGACCGGCCGCGTCCAGTTCCTGGTGATCCAGGCGCATCCGGACGACGGCGACAATGGCTTCGAAGGTGACAACAACGGCGACAACCACAACGCCGTCCCCCGTTCCGAACCGACCTTCTACAACGTCACCATGGTCGGCGGCGGGCTGTCCGCCAAGAAACACCGGGGCATGGTGATTCGCGAAGGCTCCGGCGCCCACTTCCACAACATGATCATGGACAGCTACGGCATCGAGGCCATCGACCTGCGGGATGAAGTGTCCTCACTGACCGGCGCCGGCACCCTGACCTTCACCCACAACATTGTCGCCAACACCGGCAACCTGGGTCAGAGCGGCACCGAGTCCGGCGATTCCGATGACGATTACGGCTTCGACGAGCAGGCGTGGACGCACACCCCGCAGGCCAAAAACCGCTTCCGGGTGGAAAGCGCCATGCTGCCGGCCGCGCGGGACATCACCTCACCGTCTTTCCAGCCGATCATGACTTCGCGCCAGATGAACGCGGAAACTCCGCCGGAAAGCGAATTCTTCGACGAATCCGCCACCTTCCAGGGCGCCATCAACCCGGTCTCCAAGACCACCTGGATGGACGACTGGACGGCGTTTCCGGCGTCCTGATCCGGTCCTGCCCAGGCCGTAGCTTCGGGGTTCCGGCGCTACGGCCGACCGTCCCTCAGTTGCAGTGTTTTTCGTAGTTCTGCCGGAATTCACGGCGGTAGCGGTCGCCTGCGGCGTCGTCCATATAAACCCGCTCGCCCTGATCGTTAAGCTCGTAGAACACCCGAACGCTTTCCATGTGTCTAAGCTCCGCCAGCATCCTGCGGCAGGCCTCGGCCCGCTCGGCATCCCGGGCGGACTGTTCGGCGGCGGCCGCCTCCTCGGCCTGGCGCTGCTCCCGGCGCTGCTGGAAGAAGTCATCGAGGTCGTCCAGGCGTTGGGTATTGTTCTCCCCTTCACCGTTCAGCTTCTGGGGCTGGCGCAGCTCCATGGTCCGGGCATTGCCCTGTTCCGGTGGGCGATCGCCGAAATGCACCCGCCCCTGATCGTCCGTCCACTGGTACACTTCCGCCTGTAATGCCGGAGAAGCAACGGCAATCAAAGCGGCCGCCATGATCTTGTATATCATCGAACTTCCTTGATTATTCAGTCGTGTGCCGGAATCATCGCATCCACCTCGATCGGGGCGCATCGATTCACGCCGCGGCAACACCGGTTGCAGTTGCACTTAAACGTATCGTAACTCCCGGCATACCATAAAACACGATAGGATGACCGCATGTTTTTCGCGATATTTATCGGTGGCCTGATCGGCTACCAGATCGGACGCCTGCCCGGACTGCTG
Organism: Marinobacter bohaiensis; assembly: GCF_003258515.1. Classification (NCBI taxonomy): domain Bacteria; kingdom Pseudomonadati; phylum Pseudomonadota; class Gammaproteobacteria; order Pseudomonadales; family Marinobacteraceae; genus Marinobacter; species Marinobacter bohaiensis. The sequence goes on along the minus strand of NZ_QGEH01000003.1, from coordinate 368,136 downwards.
ATTGGCGCGGTCGCCGGTTACTTCATCAGCAACGCCCTGCGCAAGAAAGTGCGCTCCGGCCTGTTCCAGATCCAGTCCCAGTTCCTGCAGAGTACTTTTGCCGTCATGGGCGCGCTTTGCAAGGCCGACGGCGTGGTGAGCGAGGAAGAGATCCGCGTGGCGGAAACCCTGTTCGACCGCCTGCGCCTGTCCGGCGAGCAGCGTGAACTGGCCAAGGCCGCGTTCCGCCGGGGCAAGGAAGACGATTTCGATCTGGACGCCGAACTGGACCAGCTGCTGCGGGTGACCCGTGGCCAGCGTGCGCTGCTGCAGATGTTCCTGCAGGTGCAGGTATCGGCCGTGGCCGCCGACGGCGAGCTGCACCCGGCCGAACACCAGATGCTGCTGCGCATTGCCCGCAAGCTGGGCCTGCCGGAATCCCAGATCGACCAGCTCGAAGCCATGCTGCGTGGCGCCCGCAGCCACGGTGCCGGTGGCGCCGCCGGAGCACCACCGCGCGGCCAGCAACTGGCGGATGCCTACAAGGTGCTGGGCGTGTCGGAGGACGTCAGCGACGCCGAGCTCAAGCGCGCCTACCGCAAGCTGATGAGCCAGAACCACCCGGACAAACTCGCCGGCCGCGGCCTGCCCGAAAGCATGCGGGAAATGGCCGAGGAAAAGACCCGCGAGATCTCCAACGCCTACGACGTGATCAAGGCCGCCCGCGCCAGTTGATCGCTCACCGGGGCGCGGTGCCGGCCAACCGGGTCGGCGCCGCCAGCCCCCAAACCTGTTCACTTCCTCGACACAACCTGACCTGCCATCCTCGCGCCAATCGCGTTTTTCCCGTCATAGCTGCTCCTGCCGGGTGTTTCTAGAATCGCAACTGTTTTGTCCGATGTCGCGCCGAACCTTCGGCCGATTCCGGCGAAACGACGCCATATCGAGACAACATCAGGGAAGGAATAACAATGCAATCGTACGCTCTTCAATCGATGCGGATCGCGGCCATCGGCGCCGTTAGCAGTCTGATCCTGTGTGGTAACGCCCTGGCCATGACCCCGGGCGGGGACTCGCTCGCGCCCTACGAGGAAACCGGCCCGTTCAACACCACAACCCAGGCCGGCGGCCTGTCCTGCACCATCTACCGACCGGCCAGCCTGCAGGACGACCATCCGGTGATTCTCTGGGGCAACGGCACCGGCGGCACCCCATCCACCTACGGCGACGGCCTGGAGCACTGGGCTTCCTGGGGCTTTGTAGTGGCCGCCGCCAACACCAGCAACGCCGGCTCCGGCGAGGAGATGCTGGACTGCCTGGACTACCTGGAAAACGCCAGCTATTCCGACCAGCTCGACTTCTCCAACGTCGGCGCCTCCGGCCACTCCCAGGGCGGCGGCGGCACCATCATGGCGGCCCGGGATGCCCGAATCACCGCCACGGCGCCAGTGCAGCCCTATATCCTGGGCCTGGGCCACGAAACCTCGTCCCAGTACCAGCAAACCGCACCGATGCTGCTACTCTCCGGCTCCGATGACACCCTGGCCGGTCCCACCCTCAACCAGCAGCCGGTCTATCTGCGCGTCGACGTCCCCGTATTCTGGGCTACGCTGGATGGAGCCGGCCACTTCGAACCCGTGGGCGACTTCGGGGATTTCCGCGGCCTCACCACCGCCTGGTGGCTCTACCAGCTCACCGGCGATGCCGATGCCGCCGACCTGTTCACCGGCCCGTGCGTGGTCTGTGACCTGAGCGACTGGGACGTGGAAAGCAAAGGGCTCTGAGAAAGACGTAGGTCCAAACGGACACAGCCGACAAGCGCGGGCCAGACTCCGGTTTTCGACGGAGCCTGGCCCGCCGGTTCGCGGCGCTCTGGATCAGACGCCGCGCCGGCAACAGACGTGAGAACAACAAGAAGACATCAAAGCCAGGGAGGCTTGCCATGGACTTCGACGCCCGAGTGATCCCGCTGCACCGACACCCTCTCGGCTTCATCGAAGCGTTCGAGCGACTGGGCGCGCAGCAGAACGATCTGCTGCGCGGCACCGGCGTGACACCGGCCCTGTTCGACATGCAGGACGTGCGCATCAGCTACAACCAGTTGCACGCCCTGATCGGCAATGGCATTCGCCAATGCGACCGGCCCGGCCTGGGGCTCGAGGTGGGCATGCGGTTTGACTGGACCTACTGGGGGCCGGTGGGGTTCGTGGTTTACTGCAGCACCAACCTGAAGGATGCCGCCGAAGCCTTTCGCCGCTACATGGTGACCGCCCAGCCCTTCTACACCCAGGCGGCCGCCCAGCCCAACTCCTACCTGGACGCCAACAACCGGGTCTTCGAACCGCTCGACTACGCCACCGCCTGCGAAGACGACCCGGTCATGCGCCGTTTCATTCTCGATTTCCGGCTTGCCATCAGCCTGCGTATCTGGGACCTGTGCGGCAACAAGTCGGTGAACGATCCCTCTGTCCATGTGCGACTCACGGACCCGCAGCCCGAATCGCTGGCGCCTTACCAGTCCCTGCCCTGCGACTCGATCACCTTCGGCTGCGAGGCGTCGACCATTTCCGGCCACCTTGAGCTGGTGTTCAAGCGCTTCCGGCGTCTACGCCAGCGCGCCTTCGATCAGATCGTCCGCCAATGCGAAACCGAACTGAGCAGCCTGTCCCGCACGGTCACCTTTGCGGATCGGGTGCGCTGGCACATTCGCGCGCACTTCAGACCCGATCTGCAGCTTGGGCAGGTGGCCGGCCAGATGAATGTGACGCCAAGAAGCCTGAGCCGGCGACTGAACGCCGAACAGACCAGCTTCCGCAAACTGCTGCATGAGGTCCGCATGGAGATCGCATCCCACCAGCTGCGCTGTTCCCGCCTCAGCGTGGAAGACGTGTCCGAACTGACCGGGTTCTCATGCGCTTCCAGCCTGCGTCGTGCCGTCAAGAACTGGAGCGGCGCGACCATCAGCGAGATGCGGGACGTGATGGGTTAGGTCGCCGATATGCATCCCGACCGTCGTAGCGACCAGCAGCAGGAACAGGCCCGCCAGAACCGGCGGGAGCGGCATCGCGCCATCCGGCTCAGCCTGGCGCTGGCCGTTCCCCTTTGCCTGGTCATCACCATCACGCTGGCCGGGCTGGCCTGGATAACGCCCGCGCAAAGGGCACACGAAGCAACATCCGTTGGCGGCAAGCCGGAGACGGGGTATCGCCCGGCGATCGTGCCGGCGAGCCAGGACGCCCGACGCACGACCGTTCAGGGATCGACGCCGAAGTCGGCAGCGCCGGTGACCGACACGGAAGCGGACTTCAACCTGGACGCCGTCGCCAACGCCCTGAGCCGGCTCAATCACGACGACAACGGGCGCCTGTTACTGGACCACCAAGCCCGGGAAACCCTGGAGGCCGCCTTCCTCAACCGGGACCATGCGTTGAATGAAGCCCGCTTCCAGGACCTGCAGAACCTGATCGAAGCCGGCCTGCAAGACGAGGCCGGGCGGCAGGCGGCGGCCGTCGCCGAACGTTTCTACCGCTACAGCAACGCCTACCGGGAAATCCGGGATACGCTGGGGCGGCATGCGGGCCTGGACCGACTGGAGGCGAACTATCGGCAGATCCATCAACTGCGCCGTACGTATCTGGGCGCGGATCTCGCCACGGCGCTCTACGGCGACGCTGAGTCCCTGATGCGCTACACCCTGGCGAGTATGCGCCTGCAGGCCAACCCATTACTGACTCCGCAACAGCGCCTGGCTCGCCAGGAGGCGCTCAGGAGCGATTTACCGGCATCGCTGGCTGACGCCATGACGCCGCCCACAACGCCCTGATGATCGCAGCGGCCAGCAGCAGGCCGAATACCCACGGCAGCAACCGCGGACTCCGGGTATAGACGCTGTCGGTGGCGTCCTCGCTCAGCGGCGCATCGATCCAGTAGGCGCCCGCCTCGCCGTATTCCGACTGGAACAGGCGCCGCCCGGACGGCAGGATCAGCGCCGACGGGCCATTGTTGATCACGTGCAACAGGGGGCGGCGGTTCTCCACCGCCCTCAGGACGGAGGCATTCAGGTGCTGGTGCGGCTGCCGGCTGGGGCCGAACCAGACGTTGTTGGACACCACGACCAACAGCTCCCGCGCCTCCCGTCCCCGGGCGGCATCGGCGACCAGCACGGGAAACAACGCTTCGTAGCAGATCAGCGGGATCACCGTGATCGCATCGGCCCTAAAACGCTCCGGCCCGTTTCCGGGCGCCACCTGAGTGAAAAACTCTCCCAACTGCCCGCGAACCCAGCGCCGGGCCGACGGAAATCGCTCCAGCAACGGCAGATACTCACCGAAGGCGACCCGCCGGATCTTGCGGTAGCGACCTTGCTCCCGCCCCCCGGAATCGATCAGCACGGTGCTGTTGTGTTCCGCACGGCCCGCCGCTCCGTCAACGTATTCCATGCCCTGCAGCAGGATGGCCGTCGACAGGCGCGCGGTTTCCCGGCGCAGCGCCGCAGCCACCCGGGGCTCCTGAAAATAGCGGTTGTCGCGGGCTTCGGGCCAGACCACCAGATCAGCGCCGGCCCGTGCCAACGCGGCTGAAAGGGCCATGGCTCGGGGATAGCTTGCGGTATAGCCCGGTGCCTGACGGGCGCTGTTCAGCCCGGTGTTTGTCTGGACGACGCCTACCCTTTCGGTCGGCGACTCCGCCACCCGCTCATCCCAGTGCCCGAGACTGACGGCGCCCCACACCAGCCAGACCATGGGCAGCAGCGTCGCGATCACGCTGACTGGATCGTGCCAGGGCGCCCGGGGCCCCGTCAGCCAGCGCAGGATCAACACGCTGACCAGCGCCATCATGGCGTCCAGGCCGCTGACGCCCACCACCGAGGTCCCCTGCAGCGCCACGAGAAAGGCGCTCTGGCTTTCCCCCAACTGGGCCTGGAACAGCATCGGGAAATAGCCGAAGAACAGCACCACCAGGGGTGGGAACAGCAGCAACGCGGACCAGCCCGTACGCAGGCGAAGCCACTGGAAAGCCAGCATCAGCAGAGCGATCAGTTGGGCGCTGTAGAGCCAGAACAGGACAGACAGAAGCACGGTCAGAGGCAGTCCCGGCGACCAAAGCCGCTGCAGGAAGCCGACAATCCACCAGGCGCCGACCCCGTAGAGCACCAGGCCGCACACCAGCCCCAGCCGATACGCCTGCGCCGGGCGCTTGTCGTGCAACGTCCAAAGCAGCGGCACGAAGCCGATCCAGCCCAGCAGGAACAGCTCCCGATCGACGTAGGGCAAGGCCAGAAGCAGCCCGGAGAGGGCCGCCAGCAGAAAGTCGCGGATGCCCGCCGAGCGGCGCCCGATCATGGTCCGGGCTCGCCGGACAAGGCCTTCATCATGGCGTTGTGCTGCCGGAACAGTGCCTCCGCGTCGGATACGCCGAACACGCGCCGCTGCAAACGCTCGCGTTCAGTCTGGGAAACGGGGGACGCCCTTTCCCCGAGGGCCAGGCGATAGGTGTTGTAACGAAGCAGTAAATCCCCGGCCTGGTCGCCCGCCGGCCCGGGCAGCCCCTTGCTCAGCAGGAAACGCAGGCGCCGGGCCGCCTTGTCGTCGATGGACTCACCGAAACCGCCGGTAGCGGCTCCCAACGCTTCCATAGTGCGGGCATCGCGAATCAGCTGCCCCTGCGAATCCAGCGGTAGGCGCGCCATCAGACGATCGAGGGCGGCGCCGTCGATGGTCGGGCTGGTCTCATGTGGCCAGGGGGCCGCAACCTGCCCGGCTGCGGTATGCAACGGCCTCGCGGGCACCGCGAAGCCGGCGATGCCCAGAAGCGCGATGAGGGTCAGGGGCGGGATCAGGCGTGCGGTTTGGCCATCGTCATCCATGGAACGTCCGGCGCAAGCAGTGCGATCCGGCTATCCTAGCAGGGGCCGACCAGCGGACAGGTAACACGAGTCTCGCGCCGGCGCGCGGTTTGGCGACTCATGTTACCCAGGGAAGGCTCAGAAAAAGTAACGCGCCCCCGCAGCCGCCGCGACACCGGCGGCAATGGCCGGCAATGGCTTGTGCAGGATCAGCATCATCGCCGCGGTCGTACCCAATGCCAGGCGTGCGCCCAGGTCGCCGGTGATGGCCATCGGCGTGAGTATGGCGATCAGCACCGAGCTGGCCATGGTGTTGATAAAACTCTCGATGCGCGGGTTGATGCGCACGTAGGACATGAGGAAAGGCCCGCCCCAGCGGGTGGCCAGGGTCACCAGCGCCATGACGGCGATGATGGCCAGTACGCCCAGTTCGGTGGTCTCAATGCTCATCGGACGTGCGCTCCAGCCAGAAGAAACCCACCACACCGCCGGCCAGCGCGCCCACCACCACGTGGGTGTGCGGCGGCAGCCACCAGTAGGCCGCCATCGCCGCGCCGGCCGCTACGGCCCAGGCCACCAGCACCCGCGGGTTCTTGCGGCCGCCCAGCGCCATGGCCAGCAGGAAACAGCCCAGCACCATGTCCAGACCCAGGCTCTTGGGATCCTGCAACAAGCCGCCAAAGTAGACGCCCAGCAACGTGCCGATCAGCCAGGCCACCCACAGCGCCGCACCGCCTCCGAGAATCACTTCCAGGTTGCGCCGGCCGTTCTGGTAGTCCTGGGCGGCGATCGCCCAGTTGGCGTCGGACAGCACCAGCAGGATGCCGTAGCGCTGGGGCGTGCGCATCTGGCGCAGCATGGGATAGAGCGAGGCGCCCATCAGGATATGGCGGGAGTTGATGGCGAACGTGATGGCCATCAACGGCAACAGGGCCACCTGGTCGCCCCAGAGTTCGAGCGCGGCAAACTGTGAGGCACCGGCGAACACCAGCACGCTCATCAGCGTGGCTTCCAGCGGCACGATGCCTTTCTGCACGGCCGCCAGGCCGAAGGCGGCGCCGAAGGCCACCACGAACAGGGAGATGGGCAACAGGCGCAGGAATTCGGACCGGACCTGGGCGGGCTGGAGCCGGTATGTCGTTTCAGCAGATGGGTTCATTTAGGCAAGCTAATTAAGTCACGGGCGCAAACGAATAGGTAGTTCCCGAAGCATCACCCGCAATCGGCCCCGGCGTTGGAGCGGATAATGCATCGGACCCACGGCAGGGCTTCCGGGTAATCCGTCGTGTCCAGCACAAACTCCTGTCCGCGCGCCACCGCCTGCAGAACGACACGGTGCGTCTCCCGCTGCCAGCGGTCCGCCCGGCTGTGGTAGGTCAGCGGCACCTTGCCGTCGCGCGGATGGAACCAGCGCGGCAGGGCCCAGATACCGGGGCGCGTCGCACGACGATCGGTGAGCTGAAGCGACGCCCGGTGACGCTCGAACCAGCCCGCGCCAGGCAACTTCTGCTCAGCCTCCCCCAGGTCGAGATGGTCCGCCGCCAGGTAGAGCGTGTTGCTGGCGTCCCCCTGCCAGCGGAAATGGGGATGGTAATCCGCCCAGGCGCGCACGGCTGGCGACGCTTCATCCACGGCGGCGATCTCGCCGATCTGCAACCAGCCCCAGATGACGTGGCGGGCCGGTTCGGCGGGGTCGAATCGCCAGCCGTCGTCGGTGACGAGCGCCGGACGGAACAGGCCGAAGAAAACGAACAGATCCCCCGGGGCAATGCCCTGGTTCTTCAGATGCCCCTGGGCGGCGCCGCTCTGGCCAAAGAGCCCACGCCAGCCGGGTTGGCGCGGCAGGGCCCGGGCATTGATGTCCGGGTCGATGTGGGCGCCGCTGCCGGCATTGAGCTTGTGGCGGGTCAACTGGGCGACCGGATCGCCCAGGCGGATGCCGTGATGGTCGATATCGCCGAACGTCACGCTGGAGCGGGTATCGGGAATCGGCAGCGACAGCAGTCGGCCATCCGGCAGGATCGGGCTGGGGCAGCCGCCGGAACTGGAATCGAACCCCTTGCGGCTGAAAATGATGCGGCGCGGTGTCATAACCAGCGTGGCACCCGGGCGAGGTATTCCTGGTAGGCGTCACCGTAAAGCCGGACCAGCGTGCGCTCTTCAGACCGGGCCTGACGCATCAGGACGACGACGCCGATCACCAGGCAGATCAGCGAGAAGACGCTGGGCAACGCCAGGAAGAAGCCCAACTGGCCCAGCATGATCGCCATGAACAGCGGGTTACGCGAGCGCCGGAACGGGCCGCTGGTGATCAGGTGGCCGTGGTGGGTTTCGTCAATGCCGGAACGCCAGTCCTGGTGCATGTAGGCCTGCACGTAATCCACCAACGAGAAGGACGCCAGCAGCAACAGCGCGCCGGTCAGCAGCACCGCCGGCTGATACAGCCACGATAGCACTCCCAGCCAGGGATCGATGTCGAAGACGATCCGGATCAGGCAAATTGCCAGGATGCTGGCGCGGAAGACATTAAACGTGTGGCGGTGCCACCAGGTGCCGCTGCCCCGTTTGCCATAGTGGATGTGGGAAAAGCGCATGCGCTCGAACAGGCCCAGGCTGCGGCTGGTGTAATGCAGGCCGATCATCAGGAAATAGATGCCGAGGAAATGCCTGACCAGCGGTTCAACTGATTCCATGCCTGTTCGAAGTCTCCGTTTTGCAAGCGGTCTGTTAAGGGGCAACAGAGCCTAACGGTTATTGCCGCATTGGGAAACCGCGACGCGGCTTCGCTTGATCGTCGACTGCCCTTAATGACATTCAGGCACGCCCCGGGTTTCGATAGAGTAAAAGACCACACCAATAATACCAGCAGGACCGTCCATGACCGTACAGCAGTGTCCCTCACCGGTCTCCGCTTTTGGCGACGATGCCCTGGGCGAACTCGACGCTACCGGTCTGGCCCGGTGCATCCACCGCGGCGAGATCAGCGCCCGGGAAGCGGTCGCCGCCGCCATTGAACGGGCCGGGGCCGTCGAGCCCCTGTTGCACGCCATCGCCACAGCGGATTTCGGGCGCGCCCTGCAACAGGCATCACAGCCGGTACACGGCCGCTTTGCCGGCGTGCCGACGCTGATCAAGGACAACACCGATGTGGCCGGACTGCCCACCGGACACGGCTCCCGCGCCGTTTCCCCCCGGCCGGCCCGTCACAACCACGCCTTCGCCCGCCAGTTACTGGCCCAGGGGATGGTCAACCTGGGCAAGAGCAGCCTGCCGGAGTTCGGTTTCAACGCCAGCACCGAACCGGTCCACGCCCCGGCGACCCGTAACCCCTGGAACCCCGCCTATTCCTGCGGCGCGTCCTCCGGTGGCGCGGCGGCGCTGGTGGCGGCTGGGGTGGTGCCCATCGCCCACGCCAACGACGGCGGCGGCTCGATCCGGATTCCGGCGGCCTGCTGCGGACTGGTCGGGCTCAAGCCCACGCGCGGGCGCCTGGTGGACGGCGTTCCGGCCAAGACTCTGCCGGTCAACCTGATCGGCGAAGGTGTGGTCACCCGCAGCGTACGGGATACGGCCGGTTTCCTGGCCGAGGCGGAACGCTACTTCGCCAACCCACGCCTGCCGGCGGTGGGCGAGGTGCTGGGTCCGGGTCGACGGCGTCTGACCATCGGACTGGTGCTGGATTCCGTGACCGGCCACCCGACCGATGCGGTCACCCGCGAGGCCGTGGAGCAGGTGGCGCAGCAACTGGAGGCGTCGGGTCATCGCATCCAGCCGATGAGCGTGCCGGTGCCCCCGAGCTTTGCCGAGGATTTCGCCCATTATTGGGCGTTCCTGGCGTTCATGGTGGCGCGCGCTGGCAAAGGTCTGCTGGGACCCGGCTTTGATCCAGCGCAGGTCGACAACCTCACGCGCGGTCTGTCCCGACGCTTTACCCGCAGTGCCCATCGGTTACCCGGCACCCTGTGGCGACTCCGGCGTAGTGAAACGGAATACCGGGAAGGTCTGCAGCGGCTCGGTGTCGACGCGGTGCTGTCGCCGACCCTGGGGCACACCACACCGCGCCTGGGTTACCTGAGCCCAGAGCAGGATTTCGATACCCTGTTCGAACGCCTGCGGCACTACGTCAGCTTCACGCCCCTGGCCAACGCCAGCGGTGCTCCGGCCATCAGTCTGCCGGGTGGACTGGGCCCGGATCACCTGCCCATCGGCGTGCACCTGTCCGCCCGGCATGGCCGGGAACGGGACTTGCTGGAACTGGCCTTTGAGCTGGAAGCAGCCGGCGACTGGCCAGCGATCCAGCGACTGGCCGCGTCCAAATCGTAACCGCATCACACCGGCGCGGATCGGCAGCACTGCGACCGTCATCGCGTGCTAAGATCAACCCGTGCCTTTCAGGGCATGTCGTTGGCATCGGCCGGTTTTTACCGGCCTGCCAGTCCCGCTGTTGAACATAGGTTATCAAGGAATGAGACCCCGCCCCGCGTTGCCGTATGCCGGCCTGCCGATTGTTGTCCGCGTTCTGTTCTGTCTGCTGCTGATCACCGCCGTGCCGGCCTGGAGCGCCCAGGTCCCCACAGGCCCGACGCCGGACTGGGTGGAGCCCGTTGCCATTCCCGCCAGTGAACCGGACGGCGAGGCGGAATCCGGGAGCACGGACGTGCTGCTGTTCGATGAGCAGGTCAACCTGACCGGGGCCCAGCCGCAGCAGTTCACCCACATTGCCAACCACATCCGCAACGCCGAGGGCCTGCAGGACAACAGCTCCCTGTCGATGACCTACGATCCGGACTACGAGTCCATCGTCATCCATCGCATCCGCATCCACCGTCAGGGCCAGGTGCTCGACCGGCTGGCCGACGCCCGCTTCGAGGTGTACCAGCGCGAGTCGGACCTGGAACGGCAGATGTACAACGGCACCCTGACCGTGCATACCGTGCTGGACGACCTGCGGGTGGGCGATACCGTGGAGTACAGCTACTCGATCATCGGCGACAACCCGGTTTTCGGCGGCCATTTTTCCTCCTTCTACCCGCTGCAGTGGAGCGTGCCGCTGGCGCGCCAGTCGCTTCGCATCCTGACGCCAGCCGACGCCCCACTGACCCTCGAAGCCCGGCCGAAGCGCGCAGTGCTGGACGAACAGCGCCAGGGCGGAACCATCGAGTACCACTACCAACAGGACAACGTGCCGGCGCGCACCAGCGACAGCGAGGCGCCCGCCTGGTATTCGTCACGGACTGTACTGACCCTGAGCCAGTTCGCCGACTGGCCGGCCGTGCACGCCTGGGCCACCGACCTGTTCCGGACGCCCGACGATCCCGGCGCCGCGGTAGAGGCCCTGGCGGAGCGGATCCGCGACGCGCACGCCTCCGATGAAGCCCGACTGGAGGCGGCCCTCGCTTTTGTACAGCAGGAGATCCGCTACGTCGGTATCGAACTGGGCGAAGGCTCGCACCGCCCCACATCACCGGCGGTCACGCTCCAGCGCCGCTTTGGCGACTGCAAGGACAAGACGGTTCTGCTCAACACCCTTCTGCGTCTGCTGGGGATCAAGGCCAACGCGGTCCTGGTGGACACCGGCCTGCGGCAAACCGTTGCGGACGAGCCGCCCACGCCGCTGGTGTTCGACCACGTCATCACCCGGGCGCAGCTGGGCGACCAGGTCTTCTGGCTGGACGGCACCCACACCCACCAGCGCGGTGCCCTGCCCTATCGCACACCGGCGCACTACGGCGCCGGCCTGATCCTGGGAGACGGCCCGGGGCGGCCCCAGGTGATCGAACCGGAAATTCCGCCCACGGCCATGCCGCGCCAGCACGTCACCCAGCACCTGGTGCTCCCGGAAGACGCCGATGCCCCGGCGGAACTGACCATCGTTACGGAAATGGGCGGCAGTGAAGCGAGCTACATGCGCGGACGGGTGGCCCGCTCCGGCAAGCAGTTCCACGAGGATTACCTGAACTACTACGCCAACCTCTATCCGGGTCTGGAGCGCATCGCGCCCACCACCTTCCGCGACGATCCCGAGCACAACCGGGTGGTGATCGAGGAGCATTATCGCGTCCCCAACATCTGGCAGGACGACGCCGAAGCCGGCAGCCGCACCGCCTGGCTGGACGGCGACCTGGTCAGCGACTTCCTCTACGCGCCGGAAGTGCAACGGCGCGAATCACCCTACGCGCTGTACCATCCGATCCAGCTGCAGCAGGCCCTGACCGTGGACCTGAACGGCGACTGGAACCTGTCGGAGGAGCACGAACAGGTTCGCAACGCCTTTTTCGATTTCCGACGCGACGTCACCTTTGTCGACGGGCACCTGACAGTCAGTCATCGGCTGGACTCCCACGCCGGATACGTGCCGGCGAACGACATGACCACCTACCTGGACGACCTCAAACGGGTCAACAGCCTGCGCTATTACGGCCTGGAGCAGATGGACGAGGCACCCCCGTCGTCGATGGCCCCCTGGATCATCGGCGTATCGCTGGTGCTGCTGTTGATTGTGGCGGGCATCGTGGATTACGTGATCGACCGGGGCCGGGAAAAAGCCGTTCCGCAAGGCCGCTACTATCCGGTCTCAACCGCCAAGTTCGTGGCGCTGAACCTGCTCTCCCTGGGCTGCTACTCGATCTTCTGGGCCTACCGCAACTGGGCCTATATCCGGGAGCGGGACGGCCGCAGCCTGTGGGCCTGGGCGCGGGGATTCTTTCTCGGCTTCACCCTCTACGGGCTCTACGCCGACGCCCGCAAGGACCATGAAGAGCAGCCCGCCCTGACCCTGGGACGCGCCGCCATCGTGCTGCTGGCCCTGGGCTATTTCATCTTCAACGCCCTGCTGGCCCGGGACAACATCCTGGTTTCCTACGCCGGGCTGACCCTGTCGATCCTGTGCCTGCTGCCGTTGCAGCGCCACTTCAACCGGATTGAGGGCGATACCGAGCGGTTCCGCTTCAATTCCCGCTGGCGCCCGCGCCACGGCATCCTGGCGCTGTTCTTCATAGCCCTGTTCAGTTACGACGTCGGCACCGCCACGTACCTGCTCCCGCCCAATCACGTGATGGCCGGCAGCGACCTGCCCGCGAAGACGCGCCTGTTCCTGGACCGCCACAAGCTCCTGGCGCCGGACGAGACGCTGCTGCAGTTCTATTCCCAGGGGGTGTTCGACTACACCGAGGACGGCAACGGCCTGACCGACCGGGGCGTGTTCTCCTACTGGTCGGACACGAACGCGCGCTTTCACATGGAGACCGCCCGCTACAGTGATATCGCGGACCTGCGGGTCACACCCGGCGACTTCACCAACCCCACCGCGATCCAGGTGATCCGCAACGATGGCAGCTACTTCATGCTGTTGCTGAGCACCGAAAAGGCCGGCGACCGGCGTTTCTCCAAGGCCCTCCGGGCCCGCTGGAACGGTTTGCAGCAAACCGCCATGTGAGGTGCGTGGTCACAGGCTATGAACCGGCGTGCTGAAGCGCGAGTCGCAGACGGTCACCCGGTTCCGGCCCCGGCCCTTGGCGTCGTAGAGCGCCTCATCGGCGGCGTGGAAGATAAGTTTAGTGGCCTCGACGTGCTCCGGCACCACACAGCACAGCCCGATGCTAACCGTCACGTTGAGTACTTCATTGGAAATGCGGAAATCAGTGCCGGCGATCGCTTCGCGGATGCGCTCCGCCACCTGCTCGGCACCGTTGGCGGGGGTTTCCGGCAACAGGACCACGAACTCCTCACCGCCGTAGCGGGCGGCCAGATCCTCCGGCCGGGTCACGAACCGGCGGATGCACTGGGCCACCATCTGCAGGCAATCGTCTCCCACCAGGTGGCCGTACCGGTCGTTGAAGCGTTTGAAGTGGTCGATGTCGATCACCAGCAACGCCAGCGGCTGGCCGAATCGATACGCCCGCACGCAGGCGGAACGGAAGCTGCGATCGAAGAAGCCCCGGTTCTTGAGACCGGTCAGGTTGTCGGTCTCGCTCAGTTCCTGCAAACGGCGGTTCAGGTCTTCCAGATCCTGGGTGCGCTCCTGCACCCGCTGCTCCAGCAGGGCGTTGGCCTCCTGCTGCACCGCCAGGCTCTTCTCCTGGGCCAGACGCACCTTGCGCTCCTCATGGTAAAGCCGCTCCTGGGCGTCGAAGGCGCGCTTCTTTTCCTTGTTGATCCGGTCCGCCAGGGCAATCGACAGCAGGATGACACCCAGCCCCGAGCCCACCTGGGTGGCGTTCTCTGTGAACACGTTCTGTGGCAGCAGGGTGAACTTGTTGAGCGCCAGCACTACGCCTCCAAACAGCATGAAGAACCAGGCGATGCCGAAATAACGGGCGGCGGGGTCCTTTTCATACCAACGGATGCTGCCCAGCAGCACCATCCCCGCGCAGCCGGACGCGGCCAGTACGATGGACGGCAGGATCATCAGCCTGTAAGGGACGGCCAGCGACACCAGTGCGAACACGCCGGAGGCAATGACGACGGTCACCGTGGTCCAGGCCAGTTTCGGATGGGTGTGCGGCAGCACGGTCAGGAAGCGCATGGCGAAGATTCCGCCGAAGAACACCGTCAGGTTGAGGAAGAACAGGATGGCGTGATCGTTCCACCAGGTGGACTCTGGCCACAGGTACTGGAAGGCCATGCCGTGCAGGCTGGCCAGGAACAGCGGCATGGCGCTGATGTAGCCGACGTAGTAGAGGAAACTGCGTTCGCGGACCACCACGAAGACGAACAGGTTGTACAGGATCATCACCAGCACGACGCCGTAATAGAGGCCTTCCAGCAGCAGGTGCGGCTGCTCGGCGACAAAGAACGCGTCCCGTGACCAGAGCGTCATGGGCAACTGCACCGAACTGGCGGTCTCCACCCTCAGGTACAGGCGGGTTTCGCTCTGGGGCGGCAGGTCGAGGGGCACCAGGAAGTTGCGGTGGCGAATCGGGCGGGCATTGAACGGCTGCTTGTCGCCCAGCGTCCAGGACTGCCCCACGGCGCCGTCATCAATCCGGTAGATCTCCACCGAATCCAGCACCGGATAGGCAATTTCAAGGATCTTGTGCAACTCGACCAGCTGCGGGTTCTCCAGGGTCAGACGAAACCAGTAGGCGTGATCACGATACCCCAGGTTGACGTCGTCTTCGGTATTGGCGGCCCAGTCGCGGTCCGGCAGCGTCATGATCGCTTGCAGGCTGCGTTCCTCATCGCCCTCCGCCAGGTACGATACGTGCGGGGACAATCCGATCTGGTCACCAAATGGCGTCAACACCAGCGGGTCGGCCCGCAGCATGGAGGCCGGGCCGGTCAGACCGGAGAGGAAGACAATGAACAGGAGCCAACGGAGCATAGGCGACTGACCGTTCTGATTGTTGTGGTGGTGCCGTTTGTTTTGGTTGTGCAATCAGTATGTAACAGCCGCTTCGTCTTTTCGGATTACTTTTGTAATAAACTGTTCCAGCGGACAACAGGAACGTCAAACGAACGCAAAATCGGGTCTTCCCGGACCCGGAAGCTTACGCCCGCTCGCCCTGAAGCGTCGCCACAACCCGCCGTGCACCGCCGCTGTCGCGATGTTCGCACAGGTAGATCCCCTGCCAGGTTCCCAACGCCAGGCGACCATCACCCACCGGCAATGAAAGCGTGGGCCCGATCAGCACGCTCTTGATGTGCGCCGGCATGTCATCCGGCCCTTCCATCACGTGCTCATAGTGCGGCGCGTTCTCCGGCACCATGACATTGAAATGGCGTTCGAGGTCGCCTCGCACATCGGGATCGGCATTCTCGTTGAGCGCCAGGGACGCAGAGGTATGCTGAATAAACAGGTGCAGCAGGCCAACCCGGTAATCGGCCAGTTCGGGGATCTGTTCGAGGATGTCCCGCGTAATCAGGTGGAAGCCCCGGGGCCGGGGATTCAGTGTGATGGTGTGTTGCTGCCAGCTCATGGAATCCTCCTGCGGATCGGATGACGGGTGACAAAGGCGTCGACACATCGGCCCGGGCCCGCGTTGGACAGACCCGGGGCACGTTGCCATTATAGGGAAGACGATTGCGCAAGTTCCGAACCGTTGTCCGGTGTCAAACCGACAGAATTCGGTTTCGCCCAGGCGCTTTGGCCGATGGTGTCCGCCTCATGTCGCAAAACAAGACGTTCATAGACTTTCACGAAGCCCTGCTGAGGCTGAGTCATCGATCCGACTTTATCAATGACAACCGCAGCAGGAAACTGGCCGCCCTGAGCGAGCTGGCGGGGCAGCTCCTGCAGGTGGAGCGGGTGAGCTTCTGGAAGATGAACCCGGAAGACAACCGCATCGATAGCGAGGTGCTGTTCCGCCTGGGCCAGGGGCACGATTACCACCCGATCGTGCTGACGGCAGACGACAACCACGGCTATTTCCAGGCCCTGCGCACCGCCCGGGTGATCGACGCCGGCAATGCCCGCGACGACCATCGTACCCGCGACTTCAACGAAAAATACTTCAAACCGCTGGGCATTCACTCACTGCTGGACGCGCCCATTTTCGACGGCGGCCGGCTCAGCGGGGTCATCTGCCTGGAGGCGGAAACACCCCGCACCTGGACCCTGCCGGAGATCTCCTTCGCCACCGCCATCGCCGACACGGTCAGCCTGATCAACACCCACGAGGCCTGGATCCGTTCGCAGAAGCAGCTGGACTACGTCACCCACTACGACAGCCTGACCGGACTGCCCAACCTGCAATCCTGCCGGGAACGCATCCACACCCTGATTCAGAAGATGAGCCGGCGTCAGGATGAGGGCTTTACACTGCTGTGGATCGACCTGGACCGGCTGAAAGCCATCAACGACGGCATGGGCGCGGCGGGCGGCAACCGGGTCATCGCCGAAATCGCCAACCGGCTGCGCAACCTGTACCTGGAAGGCCGGGACAAGCTCGCCCGCATCGGCGGCGACGAGTTCGCCATGTTGATCCGTCACCAGAGCAGCGCCGACCTCAAACTGGATCACCTGGTACAGCAGATCCAGCACGCCGTCAGCGACCCGATCGTTATCGACGACCGCACCCTGCGAATGACCGCCAGCATTGGCGTGTGCCAATACCCCAAGGACGGCCTGGATACCGAGGCCCTGCTGCGCTCCGGCGAGGCGGCCATGTACCATGCCAAGGAAAGCGGACGGGCGCGGATGCAGGCGTTTCACTCCGACTTCCACTCCACCGCCCGCTCCCGCTTTGCCCTGGAGAGCGAGCTGCGTCAGGCCATCAGCCAGCACACGCTGGACGTGTTCTATCAGCCCATCATCGAGGCCGGCAGTCAGGCCATGGTGGCCACCGAAGCGCTGGTGCGCTGGAACCATCCCCAGCACGGCTGGATGTCGCCCATCGAGTTCCTCGACGTCGCACGCAATGCCGGCCTGATGCAGGAGCTGGGCGAGTCGGTGCTGCGCCGGGTATGTCTGGACCATCAGGAAGCGGCCCGGCGCGGTCACGATCTTCCCACCACCGCCATCAACCTGGCGGCGGAACAGATCATGGACGACCGCCTGCCCCGTGTCGTCGCCGGGATGCTCGACGAATACGGCATCAACGGCCATCAACTGCAGTTCGAAGTCACCGAGGACGCCATCAAGGGCGACTCCAAGAGTATGCAGGGCACCCTTAACGAGCTGGTGGCACTGGGTTGCAACCTGTCCATCGACGACTTCGGCACGGGCTATTCCTCCCTGTCGCGGCTCAAGCACCTGCCGTTCTCGCGACTCAAGATCGACCGTTCCTTTATCCGCGACATTCCCGACGATGCCGACGATTGCGCCATCACCCTGTCGATCCTGGGCCTGGCCCGCGGGCTGGGCATGCAGGTGGTGGGCGAAGGCGTCGAGACAGAAGAGCAGCGCCAGTGGCTGACCGTGCAGGGCTGCAACCTGCTGCAGGGGTACCTGTTCAGCAAGCCGGTGCCGATCGAGGCCCTGCTCGAGTACAGTGACCGCCGGCTGCACTCGGCGCTGTGAGTTTTCTCCTTGCCAACATCGAACAGGCACATCATGTCCCTCGCCATGCAGACATTGCGGGGTCAGGCCCTGCTCAATCACCTGGATGCGCTGGCCGACCTGCGCATGACCGTGTTTCGCGACTTCCCTTACCTCTACGACGGCAGCGCGGCGTACGAACGCGACTATCTGCGTACCTATGCCCGCTCACCCGACGCCCTGTGCATCCTGGCCCGGGACGGTGACCGCATTGTCGGCGCCTCGACCGGCATTCCCATGCGGGACGAAGACGCCGCCTTCCGCCAACCGTTCGCCGAGGCCGGCTGGGATACGGATGCTATCTTCTACTATGGCGAGTCGGTACTGCTGGCGCCGTACCGGGGCCGGGGCATCGGCGTGGCGTTCTTTGACGAGCGCGAGCGCCATGCCCGGGAGGCGGGGTTCGACCACTCGGTTTTCTGCGCCGTCGTGCGGCCCGACGACCACCCGGCCCGGCCGGCGGATTACCAACCGCTGGACACTTTCTGGCGTCATCGTGGCTATCAGTCCATTCCCGGCCTTGAAACCCGCTACGCCTGGACGGATATAGGGGACAGCGGGCAAACCGACAAGCCCATGCAATTCTGGTTCAAGGCACTGTAAGTGTTCGTTCCAGAGTACCCATGACTCACTGCGAGCGCCGTTACCACCCTGCGGCACGCGCCCTTCCATCGGGAGATGAACATGAAAACCCTGCTGCTGAGCATCATCGCCGCCGCCTCGCTGGCGATCAGCCCTCTTACCCTGGCCCAGGACAAGGAGCCCCTGCGCGTGGGCATGTCCGGCCAGTATTTCCCGTTCACTTTCGTGGAGAAAGACAAGCTCCAGGGCTTTGAAGTGGACGTGATGAACGCCATCGGCCAGGAACTGGGCCGCGAGGTGGTTTACCGCACCGCCGCCTTCTCGGGCCTGTTCGGGATGCTGGAGTCCGGCCGCATCGATACCGTGGCGAACCAGATCACCATCACCGACGAGCGCCAGCAGAAGTATCTGTTCACCCAGCCGTACGTCTACGACGGCGCCCAGGTGGTGGTCAAGGAAGGCAACGACAGCATTCAGGGCGTGGAAGATCTCAAGGGCAAGACCGTGGCGGTGAACCTGGGGTCCAATTACGAGGACCTGCTGCGCGAACTGCCCTACGCCGACGAGATCGACATCCGCACCTACGACAGCAACCTGGAACAGGACACCGCCCTGGGCCGGGTGGACGCCTTCGTCATGGACCGGATCAGCGCCAGCCAGATCATCAAGGACAAGCCGCTGCCGCTGCAACTGGCCGGGCCGACCATCTCCAGCATTTCCAACGCCTACCCGTTCCGCGACACTGAAGAGGGCCGCGCCCTGCGTGACGAGGTGAACCAGGCCATCGAGACGCTGCGCGATAACGGCACCCTCAAAGCCATTTCCGAATCCTGGTTCGGGACGGACATCACCTCGCCCTGATCCGGGATCGCCTGAATGAACGTCCTCGACTTCAACTACATGCTGGAGCTGGTGCCCATCCTGCTCCGGTATCTGCCCCTCACGCTGCAGATGGCCACCGTCGGCATGGCGGTGGCGCTGCTGCTGTCCTGCCTGCTGGCGGTGATCCGGGTACTGCGGGTGCCGGTGCTCAACCGCATCACAATGCTGTTCATCTCCTTCTTTCGAGGCACGCCGCTGCTGGTTCAGCTGTTCCTGTTCTACTACGGCCTGCCGCAGCTGTTCAGCTCGCTGACCGCCATCGACGGCGTTACCGCCACCATTATGGGCCTGACCATGCACTTCTCGGCCTATATGGCGGAATCCATCCGCGCCGCCATCGTCAGCGTCGACCGCAGCCAGACGGAAGCCGGGCTGTCCATCGGCATGACCAACGCCCAGCTGATGCGCCGCATCATCCTGCCCCAGGCCACCCGTATCGCGGTGCCCACGCTGATGAACTACTTCATCGACATGATCAAGGCCTCGTCCCTGGCCTTCACCCTGGGGGTCACCGAGCTGATGGGCGCCACCCAGAAGGAAGCCGCCGGCAGCTTCCTCTACTTCGAGGCGTTCCTGGTGGTGGCGGTGATCTACTGGATCGTCGTCGAGCTGCTGGCGTGGCTGCAACGCTATCTGGAAAACCGACTCAACAGGGCCTACAGCCGATGATCAAGCTCAAGGGACTGCGTAAGCAGTACGGCAACCAGACGGTACTCGACGGCATCGACCTGGACATCGCCCAGGGCGAGATCGTGGTGGTGATCGGCCCGTCGGGCACCGGCAAATCCACGCTGCTGCGCTGCATCAATTTCCTGGAACAACCGTCGGCGGGGCAGATCAGCGTCGGCGACCTGACCGTGGACGCCTGCCAGGCGAGCAAAAGTGAGATTCTGGAACTGCGCCGGCGCACTGCGTTCGTGTTCCAGAACTACGCCCTGTTCGCCAACAAGAACGCCGAGGACAACATCGCCGAACGGCTGATCGTGGTGGATCGCTGGCCCAAGGCCAAGGCGCGCGACAAGGCCCGCCAGATCCTCAGCCGTATTGGTCTGGCGGAAAAGGCCCAGGCCTACCCGGCCTCGCTGTCCGGCGGCCAGCAGCAGCGCGTCGGCATCGGCCGCGCCATGGCCACCGGCGCCGAGGTGATCCTGTTCGACGAGCCGACCTCCTCGCTGGACCCGGAGTGGGTGGATGAAGTACTGGGGCTGATGAAGCAACTGGCCCAGGAGCGCCAGACCATGATCGTGGTCACCCACGAGATGGCCTTCGCCCGGGATGTGGCGGATCGGGTGATCTTCATCGACGGTGGGCGCATCGTCGAGCAGGGGCCGCCCTCGGAGCTGTTCTCCAACCCGCAGGACCCGCGCACCCGGGACTTCCTGCGCAAGGTGCTGGCGGACGCCCCGATTCAGGCCGGCTGACAGCGGGCGCTCACCCGGCGCAGGATCAGGGTACGGCTGACCGTCGTGTTCTGGTAGTACACCAGCGGCGTATCCGCTCCCACCGCGCCGTTGGCACTATTGGACATGGGCGTG
Organism: Marinobacter bohaiensis; assembly: GCF_003258515.1. NCBI lineage: Bacteria > Pseudomonadati > Pseudomonadota > Gammaproteobacteria > Pseudomonadales > Marinobacteraceae > Marinobacter > Marinobacter bohaiensis. Next base: position 347,336 of record NZ_QGEH01000003.1, on the reverse strand, counting down.
TCCAGCACGCCGGCGGGATAGGACACGTCCACCGGCACCGCGTCGACGTAGCTGTCCCGCTGCACCGCCACCAGTCGCAGGGTATCCATGGAGCGCCCGGTATGGCTGGCACAGGCGGCCAGAGCCCTGGTTTCCAGTTCCGACCAGCGCCGTTCGGCCGCATCGGTATAGCTGACCTGCCAATGGTCGCCCGCGTCGGACACGATATAGCCACGAGCGCCATTGAACGGCTTCGGCCCCGTTGCCTGGCAGCCCGCCAGCAGAATCACGGCAACCAGCAGCAAGCGGCCGCCGCGTCGGGTGATTGCCCATCCGGCCATGATCCGATCCTGACTGTTCAACCCTGTCCTGAAAGCTTCGATCCGCGGCCAGCATCCGGGTTCCCCTCCCGGCTCCCCAAACGCCGATTTACCCCTTGAAGTAGACGATCTGGTGACTGGTGGCCAGCAGTTCGCCGTCCGCGCTCCACAGCTCGGCGCTCTGGTCGAAGTAGCTGCGGCTGTAGCGATTGGCGCGGGCCTGGCCCAGCAGCGAGCGATCGCCCTGGCGGGCCAGTGTTGCCGCATCGGCGTGGAAATAGGTCGTCAGCGACACGGTGCCGGCAGGCATGCGTTCCTGGCGGCGCACGAACACCCGCGGGAAGAAGCAGTCGCTGGCCGCCATCAGGGACAGGAAATCCAGTGGGCGGGCCGGATGATCGCGCACCCAGAGCCGCGTAACGGCGTTCTCCTGCGCCGGCGTCCGGCCGCTGGGATCGAAAGCACCATCCACGATGCGCAGTTCGTAGTTCTGGATCCAGCGCAGGTAACCGCGGGCGTCCAGGGGCTCGACCGACCCGGCGGGCGGCACCTCCGGCATGGACACGTCGGCGGACTCCCAGGAATCCCGCCGCACGCCGGTCAGCACCGTCGCGGTCACAGCGATCTGGTCGTCCTGGCTCAGTTCCAGGATCCAGTGCTGGGTCGAGCGGTTGGTGCGGGCTATGCGGGTCGATACGTCGAAATCCGCCTCGCCGATCGGACCGGCGAAGTTGACCGTCATGGCCACGGGGTCGCCCAGGCGCCCGGGATGCCGGAGCACGGCGTTCAGCAGCGTGGCGGCAATGATGCCGCCGTAGGGGCCGACCATATTGGCGTAGGCCGCCGGAAACCGGCCGCGCCAGGCATTGTCGCCATCGGCCTCCAGGGCAATGGACTGGTCGAAAGTGTGCAGGCTTGTGGATTGATTCACGATGACTCCTTGGGGGTTGAGTGTGCAGAGTCCGCCAGGGCTTCCTCCACCTGCCAGAGACGATCCTGGCCGAAATACATGGCGTCTCCCAGGAACAGCGTGGGCGCGCCAAAGACGCCGCGTTCCAGGGCCTGCGCCGTGATGTCCTTGAGCGCCTGCTTGATGTCAGGCTGCTCCACCTTTCCCAGAACCTCCTGCGGATCGAACCCGGCCCGGGCGAGGACATCGGCCACCACATCCGGTTCTCCCATATTCTGGCCGTCCACCCAAAGCGCCCGGAATACGGCGCCCAGGTAGTCCTGCAGACGTGGGCTGTCCAGGTACGCCACCGCGCCCCGCATCAGCATCAGCGTGTTGACCGGAAAATGCGGGTTGAACCGGAAATCCACACCATAGGCCTGGGCAAAGCGCTGCAGGTCCATGCTCATGTAGCGCCCCTTGGCCGGGATCACCGCCGGCGTCTGGTTACCGGTGGCCTGGAACACCGCGCCCAGCAGTATCGGCCGCCAGTTGATCCGCGCCCCATGGCGCGCCGCGAGATCGGGCAGTTGAGTCCAGGCCAGGTAGCTGGCCGGACTGCCCACGTCGAAATACACATCGATGGTCTGTTTCATGCTGGTCTTCCTGTCAGGGGTTGGTCGCGGTCGGTTGGGTGGCAAGCGGTCAGAACGTTTCCAGCCAGGGCCGTAAATCCAGTTCGTGGGTCCAGCAGTCCCGTGGCTGGCAATGCAGGCGCCAGTACTGCTCGGCAATGTGTTCCGGGTTGAGGATGCCGCCCTGCTCCTTGAGGGCATAGCGTTCGGGAAAGTTGTCGCGGATGAAATCCGTGTCGATGGCGCCGTCAATCACCGTATGGGCAACGTGAATGCCCTGGGGGCCCAACTCCCGCGCCAGACTCTGGGCCAGGGCGCGCAAGGCGAACTTGGCGCCGGCGAAGGCGGCGAATCCGGCGCTGCCCCGCAGGGACGCGGTCGCCCCCGTGAAAATCAGGGTGCCCTGCTGGCGCGGCCCCATGACCCGCGCCGCCTCTCGACCGGTCAGGAAACCGGCGAAGGCTGCCATCTCCCAGACCTTGCGGTAGACCCGGGCGGTGGTTTCCGTGATCGGGTGTCGGACATTGGCGCCGATGTTGAAGACCACGACGGCCACGTCGCCTATGTCCCGCTCGATGCGATCGAACAGGCCGACCATGGCGCCCTCGTCACGCGCATCGCAGCCGATGCCGTGGGCAACACCGCCCGCATCGCGGATACTCTGCACCAGGGGGATCAAGGCATCCTCATGGCGGCGCGTGACCACCACCGCCAGCCCTTCCCGGGCGAAACGGCGGGCAATGGCACCGCCGGTCGCGTCACCCGCGCCGATGATCACCGCCACGCGGGCTCTGGACGACGCGCTGCCGGCGCTCTCCGCCGACAATCCTGACTGCTGGGCCATGCCACACCTCGTTTTTGTCGTATGTGTTGTCGCGGCCCGACCGGGCCTTGTTGTTCTTGCCAGTACGTTCTTTTTTGGAACTCACCGTATAGTCAGTTCCGTTTTGGAACTTGTCAAGCTATCCTCGTACCATTCCAAATCGTATGACGGAAGGACACGACAAAGCTTTATGCGCTGGGAAGAACTCGATCAAGAACCGTGCTCGCTGGCACGAACCCTGTCGGTGGTCGGGGATCGCTGGACGCTGCTGATCCTGCGGGACTGCTTTCTGGGCGTGCGCCGCTTCGACACGTTTGAAAAGCGCCTGGGCATCACCCGCCATGTGCTGACCGATCGCTTGAAGAAACTCGTTCAACACGGTGTCCTGCGCAAGCAGCGCTACCAGGAACGGCCACCACGTGACGAGTACCGCCTGACCGACAAAGGCCTCGAGCTGCATACCGTCATCCTGGCCCTGGTCCATTGGGGAGACCGGCATATGACCGACGACCGGGGGGCCCCGATCAGGCACATCCACAAGCAGTGCGGAGCCGTCATGCACCCCGTCACGGTCTGTTCCGAATGCGGCGAGCCGGTGAGCGCCCGGGATTTGCGGGTGGAACCCGGAGAAGGCTGGCGGGACGCCGCGCCGATCGCGTCCCGCGACTCCTGATCATCGGGGCATCCGCCCGACCTTCACCCGACGACCGTCTGCGTCTACCCTTTCTGCGGGTGTCTGCTATAGATCTTGACCGAAAGTGACAGATCCTATCGATTGACCCTGACATTCAATCAACACGCTGTGATAAAGTTACGTTATTATTTGACACCCATCCCGAACGACGACACGACACCAGACATACCCGGCAGTATCCGGAAGGGAACGGAAGCGCAATGAGTGGAACGTACAATCTTTACCTGGTCGCCACCTCCGTCGTTATTGCCATTGTCGCCTCGTATTCTGCGCTGAGTATTACCTCGAAGATCTTCAATGCTTCCGGCCGGAGCCGATGCTTCTGGCTGGCGGCGGGCTCGATCGTGATGGGGGCGGGTATCTGGTCGATGCACTTCGTGGGGATGCTGGCGTTCCACATGCACGCCGACGTGCGCTACGACCTGGCCATGACGGCCATCTCCATGGCGGCCAGCGTGATCGCCTCGTTCATCGCCTTCTACATCACCCTGCCGGAGATGATCACCCGTTACAGGATCGCACTGGGCGGCGGCATCATGGGCAGTGGCGTGTCCATCATGCACTACCTGGGCATGGAAGCGATGATCATGGACGGCTCGTTCACCTACGACACCGGCCTGGTCGTGGTCTCCATCGTCATCGCCCTGGCGGCATCCTATGCGGCGCTGTTTTTGTTTGTGCGCTTCCAGAACCAGTCTGCCGCCAGTTGGGCCAAATGGCTGTCCGCCGTGGTGATGGGCATCGCCATCAGCGGCATGCACTACACCGGCATGAGCGCGACCGAATTCCACATGGCCGCCCCCGCAGTCACCGGCGCCAGCGACCACACCGACCCCTTCCTGCTCTACGGCGTGATCGCCACCGTCTTCGTCATCATCCTGATCTCCTGGGCGGCCATGTTCTTCGACCGCTATTTCCTGGAGACCATGGCCTACCAGGACGGCATCACCGGGCTGTCCAACCGCAATGAGATGAACCGCTACCTGAACCGGCAGAAGAACCAGCGCCATGCCGGCTTCCTGTTCCTGGATCTGGACCACTTCAAGGTCATCAACGACACCCTGGGTCATGACATCGGCGACCTGCTGCTCAAGGCCGTCGGCAAAACCCTGCAGTCGTTCCAGGACAGCCGCACCCAGGCCTACCGCATCGGTGGCGACGAGTTTCTGTTCATCGCCGAACGCAGCGACCTGGACGAGCTGGAGACGCTGTCCGGGCGCATCCTCGACCAGATCAAGCAGCCCTTCCACATCGAGGGCAACGAACTCTACGTGACCGGCAGCATCGGCATCGCCCTGGGGCGCATCGACCCAGCGGACAGCTCCGCCCTGCTGCGCGCCGCCGACACCGCCATGTACGTCGCCAAGAAACAGGGCAAGAACCAGCACTGCGTCTACACCGAGGCGATGGGCGTCAAGGAAGTGCGCAAGATGGAGATCGAGAAGGACCTGCAGCGCGGTGTGCGGGACAACCAGTTCTTCATCGAATACCAGCCCAAATGGAACGTCAAAACCGACCGGGTGTTTGGCTTCGAGGCGCTGGTACGCTGGAACCACCCTCGTCTGGGCGTGATTCCGCCGAATGAGTTCATCCCGCTGGCCGAGGAAACCGGGCTGATCGTGCCCCTCACGCAGCAGGTCCTGGAAGAGGCATGCCGGCGATGCATCGAGTGGCAGGCCGGCAATCCTGACCAGTCGGTGGCCGTCAACATCTCGCCCAAGCTGTTCCAGACCGACACCCTGTTCAAGCTGGTGGACACCGCCATCCGCACGGTCGGCCTGCGGCCCGGGCTGCTGGAGCTGGAAGTCACTGAATCCATGATGCTGCAGGACGTCAACGACATCGTGCGCCAGCTGAACGCGCTACGCGAGCTGGGCGTGAAGATTTCGATGGACGATTTCGGCGCCGGTTATTCCTCCATCGGCCTGCTCGACACCCTGCCCCTGGACGCGGTCAAGCTGGACCGCATCTTCACCATGGACATCGACAAGCCCAGCAAGCGCGCCATCATCAGGGCCATCGTCATGCTCGCCGAGCAGCTGGGGTTGGACGTTATCGCCGAAGGGGTGGAGCTGGAAGAAGACATCGAATACCTGACCGAGCTGGGCTGCTTCGTCATGCAGGGCTTCTACTACAGCAAGCCGCTGAAATCCGACGGCATTCAGGCCTGGACCGACCGCATCAACGCCCGCCACCGTGAACTGAGCGTCTAGCGTCCCCGCTGCTTTCGGCTTCCCGCCGGACGGGCGCCTCGCGCCGGAAGTCGGTTTCCGAGCCGCTGGCGTTCAACTGGGCGATGCGCGTCGGGCGCCCCTGGCGATCCAGCTGCACAAACCCCATCCCCGCCGCATTCCAGAGCCGCTCACCAGCGTCCCGATTCTCCGGATACCAGGGCGACACCCGCATGCGCCGGCGTTTGGTGAACCAGTTCAGCGGCGACCAGGGCGCGTAGAGCCAGCGATTGAGCCGGTCCAGCAGACTGAGCAGGCGGTCGGGAAACTCGTTCTTGATACCGCTGCTGGTGATCTGCCAGATGTCCGGCCCGCCTCGTCGGCGGCGCAGGTGCACGTCGTAGACAAACGAGTAGTGCACATCGCCGGAGAGGATCACGAAGTTCTGCGGCGTGCGCGCATGCCCCAGGATGTTGAGGATGACGCTGGCCGCCCCGCGGTGGGCCATCCAGTTCTCCGCATCCACCAGCAACGGCTTGCCGAACCAGGTGAACAGCGCCTGGATACCCTCGATCAGCTTGACCCCGAACACCGGTGTCGGCGACACGATCACCGCCGCCGGCTCGTGCAGAATCGCCTGCTGGAACTCGGTCAGCGCCTCCCAGTCCATCAGCCCCGATGGCTTGCGCCGGCGCACTTCACTGCGCCAGCGCCGGGTGCGGGTGTCCAGCACGATCACCTTGGGCTGCGTGTCCACGACGTATTCCCAACCCTCGAAGCGTAACAGCCGGGTGATGAACTCATCCTGGCGCTGGCGTGGCAACAGGCCGCCCTCGACGCCCCCGAACAGGTCCCCCGCGCTGTCCAGCAGATCGTGCAACCGCTCCGGCGTGTTGCCCCAGCCCTGGCACAGCAGGTAGGCCACCAGCGCATTGCCGACAATCCGGCGTGAAAACGGATGACCGTAGACCGTCTCTTCCCACAGCGCCGACAGGTTCCAGTCGTCGGTGACGTCGTGATCGTCGAAGATCATGTAGGTGGGCACCTGAGCCATCAGTCGGGCAGCCTGGCCCACCTGGCGTTCGAAAGCATCGATCTGCGCCTGCTCGGCACGGTAGGTGGCGCGGGTGTCGTCGTCCAGATCCGGTTCCGGCAGGCGTTCCAGACGCCAGGGCTGGGGCGACCAGGCCAGCAGGTACATCGCCAGCACTTCCGCCAGGGTAACGGTGTGGTTGCGGGCGTTGGCGGTGGAAAACACCGGTTTGCGCACGCCGCCGAAGAAACGCTCGGTAAGCGCTTCGTTGTAGTGGGTTTCCGGCAGCAGATGCTCACGGCCGTAATAGGTATCGCGGTCCGAGCGCAGTTCTTTGCTGTCGCGGATGCGGGATTCCGCCAGGGTCTCGCCGTAGAGTCCCAACTGATCCATGACCCCGTGGATGGTCCGCAGCATCGGGCCAGCCACATCGTCGGCGTAGATCTGGTCACCGGTCAGCAACAGCAGCGATGGCCGTGCCGCCGCATCGGTCGCACGCTCCGCCAGCCAACTATCGGCCCGCGCCATGCCGTCCCCGGAGGTGTGATGAGGTCGCCGACAGGAACCGTGCAGAAGCTGTCCCAGTTGCCGGCGCAACACGAACGCCGGGCGCGACTGGCCCGGATACAGCAGGTGTGGCGCCCAGTCGGCGATGCCCTGCCCGGCGCTGGCCCCGTCGTCGATCCGCAGGTCGTAGCCGATCAGCGTGTCGAGCGGTATCGCCGCGTCCAGCGCCACGTCGATGCAGTGGATGAACGCGCGCTCGCCGACGGGAATCACCCGACAGGCCTCGGCCGACACGTCCTGCGCCAGGAATGGCGCCGGGGCATCGTCGCCGTACAGCTCAAGCCGCAAGGACAGGGGACGGACCGACACCAGCCAACAGGCGAGACGATCCGCCTTCACCCGGCGCAGGATGGGGCCGGCCAGTACCTCGCTGTCGAGCCCGGCCGGCAGGGGGGCGTGGGGTTGGCGCTCTTGGTCGGACGGCAAACGGTCACCTCGCGGTCGATCGATCCATCCCTACAACATAGCCTGCCCCGGCGCCCACGAACAGCGTGGGCAATGACGATTTTGTCACTGGAAACAGGGATCTGGACGGTCGTATGCGGCCAGTTCAGCGCCCCAACCCAGTGCTTCGGCCACCTCCCGGAAGCTGTTCTCCGGCGGCGCCGACAGGGTCAGGGCCGCGCCGCTGAGCGGATGTTCGAAGGCCAGGCTCAGCGCCGCCAGAAACAACCGAGCCTGGCCGAAGTGGCTGGCGAAAAAGCGGTTATGACGGCCCCGACCGTGATTGGCGTCACCGATGATCGGATGGCTGATGTACTTCATGTGGCGGCGCAGCTGATGTCGCCGGCCGGTCAGCGGCTGCAGCTCGACGAGGGCATAGCGGCTGGTGGGATAACCTTCCACCTCATAGGGCAGCTCCGCCGTGGCCAGGCGGCGGAAGACGGTCTCGGCCTCGCGCACGACCTGGATCTGGCCCTTGAGCCGACGGTCGTCCGGTTCCTCCTTCAGCGGGTGGTCGATGCGTCCCCGCTCCGCCGGCCAGCCCCGCACGATCGCCAGATAGGTCTTGCGCACCCGGTGCGACATCAGCTGTTCCCCCAGGGTCCGGGCAATGTCCGGATCCCGGGCGAACAGCAGCAGGCCGGAGGTGGGCCGGTCCAGGCGGTGCACCGGATAGACGTGGCGCCCGCCGTTCAGGGCGCGGGCGTACTGCAGGGCAAATTCGGTCTCGTGCCGGTCGATCGGGCTGCGGTGAACCAGCAGGCCGGCCGGTTTATGCACCGCCAGCAGGGCGTCGTCCTGGTAGACCAGGTCCAGGGGATTGATGACATTGGAAGGGTGAGTCAAGCGCGTGATCCTGTTAAGAAGAATCCCTGATTTGAGCGGCCGCTCGAAACTCTGCCAGAATATCCATAAACACAGGTCGGAAGCGGAATGCCATGGAAGTCGAGCAGATTGAAATCAGGGATCATATCCGGCGTTTCGCGCCGTTTGACGGTCTGCCGGAAGACACCCTGAACTGGCTGGCCCAACAGGTGGAAGTGGCCTACTACCGGGCCGGTTCGACCATCCTCACCTACGGCCAGCCCCTGTCCGATCTCTACTTCATCCGCAGCGGCGCGGTGGAAGTCTACCGGCGCAACGGCGAACTCTACAACCGCCTGAGCGAGGGCGACCTGTTCGGCCAGCTGGGTCTGATGATGAACAAGAAGACCCGCTACCCGGCCAATGCGCTCGAAGACACGCTGATCTACCTGATTCCCGACGCCGTCTTCCAGGAACTCTGGGAAGCCGGCGAACACTTCGCGGATTTTTTCGACATCGAGGACCAGGGGCGTCTGCGCGCCGCCGTCTCCCGGCAGGAGAAATCCAACCCGCTGATGACCTCACGGGTGCGCAAACTGATTACCCGTACGCCGGTCACGGCCGTCTCCAGCACGTCCATTCAGGACGCCGCCAAAGTGATGACCGACGAGGGCGTTTCGGCCCTGGTGCTGACTCACCCCGGCGCCCGCATCGACCAGGACTGGAAGCCCGGTGACAACCCGATGGTGGCGGGCATCATCACCGACCGTGACCTGCGCACCCGGGCCCTGGCCACGGGACTGGCCTACGACACGCCGGTCAGCGAGATCATGTCCACCGACCTGGTCTACATCCAGTCCGACAAGTACGTGTTCGAAGCCATGCTCACCATGCTGCGCCATAACGTGCACCACCTGCCGGTACTGCACCGGCACAAACCGGTGGGCGTGGTGGCCCTGTCGGACATCGTCAAGTACGAATCCCAGAGCAGCCTCTACCTGGTCAGCAACATCCACCACCAGGTGGACGTACGCGGCCTCAAGCGCCTGAGCAAGGACACCGCCGCCACCTTCGTGCGCATGGTCAACGAGGACGCCAACTCCCATATGATCGGCAGCGCCATGGCGGGCATCGGCCGGGCCATCACCCAGCGCCTGCTGGAACTGGCGGAAGAGAAACTGGGGCCGCCGCCGGTGCCCTACTGTTTCATGGCGATGGGGTCCATGGCGCGGGACGAGCAGCTGATCGTCACCGACCAGGACAACGCCCTGGTGCTGGACGACAGCTTCATACCGGAGCAGCACGACGACTACTTCAAGGCTCTCGCGACCTTCGTCAGCGACGGTCTGGACCAGTGCGGCTACACCTACTGCACCGGTGACATCATGGCCACCAACGAGCAGTGGCGGCAGCCGCTGCATGTGTGGAAGGCGTACTTCACCGACTGGATCGAGAACCCCAACGCCAAATCCCTGCTCAACAGCGCGATCTTCTTCGACCTGGACGGCGTGGCCGGGGAAACCCAGTTCGCCGAAACGCTCAAGGACCTGATTGCGGAAAAGGCCAAGAACACGCCCAAATTCCTGGCTTACCTGGCGCACGCCGCCCTCAACCGCAAACCGCCGCTGGGTTTCTTCCGGGATTTCGTGATGGAGAACGACGGCAAGCACAACAACTCCATCAACCTCAAACGCCGCGGCACGGCGCCGCTGTCCGACCTGATCCGGGTGCATGCCCTGGCCTGCGGCTCCCGCGCCCAGAATACCTTCAACCGCATCAACGCCATCGCCGAAACCCAACTGCTGGCCGACGGCGTGGCCAACAACCTGCGCGACGCGCTGGAGCTGCTCTCGATCACCCGTATCCGCCATCAGGCCCTGGATATCGAGGCCGGCCGCGATCCGGACAACAACATTGAACCGGAAAACATGACCCGATTCGAACGACGCAACCTCAAGGAGGCGTTCCAGGTCATCAGCAGCGCCCAGAAATTCCTGCGCTACCGCTATCACGCCAGCGGCGGCGGCAGCATCAACTAGGGCTCGCCCATGAATCAGCGCACCGCCATGGTGGAACAACCGGCCACACCGGACTGGCCGGCCCGCATGCAGATACTGGCCGAGACGGCCCAGTCACCTGCCCTGCGCGACTATTACGAACACGGGGCGCCGTCCGGAGACACGCCGATGAGCGAGGTGCCCATGGTGGCGCTGGATTTCGAGACCACCGGACTGGACGCCGACACGCACTCGATTGTCAGCATCGGGCTGGTGCCCTTCACCAGCGAGCGCATCCGCTGCCGTGAAGCCCGCCACTGGGTCGTGCGGCCGGTGTTGCCCCTGCACCGGGAATCGGTGACCTACCACGGCATCACCCACTCCGAAATCCGCGAGGCACCGGACCTGCGGGAAGTCCTCGACGACCTGCTGGCGTCCCTGGCCGGGCGCATCGTGGTGGTTCACTTTCGCAACATCGAACGCAGCTTCCTGGACCGGGCCCTGCGCTGGCGGCTGGAGGAAGGCATCGAATTTCCGGTGATCGACACCATGGAGCTGGAGGCGCGCTGGCACCGGCAAAAGAAGCCGGGGCTGTGGGACCGGCTGCGCGGACGCAAACCGGCTTCCATTCGCCTGGCCGACAGCCGCACCCGCTACGGTCTGCCCTACTACGCGCCCCATCACGCCCTGACCGATGCCCTGGCCACGGCGGAACTGCTGCAGGCCCAGTTGCAGCACCATTTCTCCCCGAACACCCCGCTGCGGGATCTCTGGCACTGACGCCCGATACCGCTCAGTCAATAAAGCGCCAGCGATCGGCTTCCGCCGGCAGCGGGCATTGGTCATAGCGCCCGAACACCCGATAGCGGAACCGGCCGACGATGTCGTAGACCGCATCCCGCAGCGGACGCGGTACCCAGCGCAGGCCACGCAGCCAGCACCAGGGCCGGGGCAGTCGACTCACGATGCGCAGGATCGCGTCGCTGCGCAGGTGGGCATCGCCGTCCTGGATCAGCACCACGCTGTCCATCCGCTGCGGATCCACACCGGTCCGGTGGCACAGGGCCTGTCCCGCGGACGATTGCAGGGTTCCCAGCCGGAAACGTCCACTGTGGTCGTGGCGCACCACGAAGCGCGCCCAGAACTGGCACAGCGCGCAGACACCGTCGAACAGGATCACCGGTTCGTCTGTCATCGGCCTTGCTCCTTTCCGCTTTCGCTGCTCCATCTCCCCGCCCTCTCCGAAAGCCCGCCCGGCATGGTCTTAGGCCCCTCCGGCCATCGTATCGCCTTTGACCGGCGGCTACAGTACCCCTGCTATCGAGACCAGGTTGCAGGAGCATCATCATGGCCAGCGAACATCGAATCGAAGGTTGCGGCGTGCAGCTTCAGGTCACCACACGCGGCCCGCAGGACGCCCCGGCCATCGTGCTGGTGCACGGCTACCCGGACAACCAGACAGTCTGGAACGCGGTCGCCGAACACCTCGCCCGGGACTGGTTTGTGGTGACCTACGACGTGCGCGGCGCCGGTCGCTCGCAGCGCCCGCAACGAACCCGCGACTACCGGCTGCCCCTACTGGCCCGGGACCTGGAAGCGGTGGTCGATACCGTGCTGGCAGACCGCGCCTTCCATCTGGTCGGCCACGACTGGGGATCGATCCAGTGCTGGGAGTCGGTGACCGGCGAGCGTCTGAGGGCGCGCATTCGGTCATTCACCTCGATTTCCGGCCCCTGCCTGGACCACGTCGGCCACTGGTTCCGGCACCGCCTTGGCGGCCGCTCGTTACGGGAGCACTGGAAAGTGGCCCGGCAAGCGGCCAGTTCCTGGTACATCGGCGCCTTCCACCTGCCCTGGCTGGCCGCAACGCTGTGGCGTTCCCGACTCGGCGGGCTCTGGCCACAGTACCTGGCCGCCAGCGAAGGCATCCGCCCGGGCGCGGACAACCCCTGGCAGTCCGCAGACGGTCGCGACGGCATTCGCCTGTACCGCGCCAACATGCTGCCGCGGTTGCTCAACCCACGCGTGCGCTACGCCCACTGCCCGGTCCAGGTAATCGTTCCCGAACGGGACCGCTACGTCGGCGCCCAGCTGTTCGACGACCTGCACGAGTGGGTCCCGGCCCTGTTCCGGCGCGAGCTGGACGCCGGTCATTGGGCGCCACTCAGCCATCCGCGGGACCTGGCCTGTGACATCGACGAGTTCGTCGCCAGCATCGAGAGCCAGCACACCACGCCCCGCCTGGAAGCCAGTCGCGTCACCACCCGCGCCGACGCCCGATGAAATCCCGTTATTGGTCCTGGACCGCGACAGTTTCATAAAACTTTAACCTAATCGTCATACAATCCCTCCCCAATTGGGCCCTTCCGGGGGCTCCACCCATTTTTCTGTCTTTACCTCAGACTGGACACTAGAGAGGGTCTACTGATGCAGTGGTATACGCGGAGCATTCTCAACCGGGTGCTGACGATCATCATCGGCGCCAACCTGGTGGTCGCCATTGTGGCCGGCCTCTATTTCAGCCATTCACTGCAGGTCAAGGACGATCTCTACGCACTCGGTTCGGAGGACCTGGGCCAGGCCATGGAGGTTCAGGACGTTCTGAGCCAGTTCAAGACCCAGGTGCAGGAATGGAAGAACGTCCTGCTGCGCGGGCACAACAGGGACGACCGGGACAAGTACTGGCGCCAGTTCCAGGCCCAGGAAGACCGCATCCAGTCAAACCTGGACGACCTGATCCCGCGGCTAGGCAACGCCGACGCCCGTGATTTGCTGGAGCGTTTCCAGGCCGCGCATGAGCAAATGGGCCGGGCTTACCGCCAGGGTTATCAGGATTTCGTCGACGCCGGCTTCGACCACAAGGCCGGTGACGCCGCCGTGCGCGGGATCGACCGCGAGCCCAGCGATCTGATCGAGCAGGCCGCCACCGATATCCGCGCCGACGCCATGGAACGGCTTGAGGCGCTGGATGCCGAGGTGACCGCCCGCGCCCAACTGCTGGGCAGCATCCTGATGCTGGCGATCCTGCTGGGGACGGTAGCCTGCGTGATCGTGCTGCTACGCGCGGTGATCCGCCCCACCCAGAAACTGATCGATAATATCCAGCGCCTGGGCGATGGCGACGTCAGCGAGACGGTCAGCATCCGGCGTAACGACGAGCTGGGCCGTCTGGCCGACGCGGCGCGCAAGCTGCACCAGTTCCTGGTGGACACCAGCGAGCAGCTGTCACGCAACGCCAGCCAGCTGGAAGGCACCCGCGACATCATCCGTGACAACGCCGACGAAGTGTCCAATCGGGCGGACGACGCCCATCAGCGCATCGACCAGATCGCCACCGCCATGAACGAAATGTCCGCCACCGCCCAGGACGTGGCCCAGCATGCGGCGACGGTGGCCAGCGAAGTGCGCGAAACGTCGGAGCAGACCGATACCGCCGACCGTCAGATTGAATCGGCGGTGGAGAGCATGGAACGGCTGGTGTCGCAGATCCGCAGTTCCAGCGAGACAGTGTCGAGCCTGGCCGAGGACGGCCGCAAGGTGGGCAAGGTGATGGAAGTGATCCGGGAAATTGCCGACCAGACCAACCTGCTGGCGCTGAACGCCGCCATTGAAGCCGCCCGGGCCGGCGAGGCCGGACGCGGCTTCGCGGTGGTGGCGGACGAGGTGCGCTCGCTGGCGTCTAAAACACAGGAGGCCACGGTGGAAATCGACAAGATCATCGAAACCATCCACTCGGGCTCGCAGGATGCCATGGAGTACATGCAGGCCAGCGAGATTGTCGGTCAGGAAAGCCGTGAGGCCGTGGGGACGGTCCGCGCCAGCCTGGGCGACATCCAGGGGCGGATGGCGCAGGTCAACGACGCCACCACCCAGGTGGCGACCGCCGCCGAGGAACAGACCAGCGTCTGCGAGGACATCAACCGCAACGTGTCCGGCGTGGCGGAGATTTCCGAAGCCATGAGTCAGGCCGCCCGCAACAATCTGGCGACGGTGCCGGAACTGGAAGCCATGGCCGCCGAAGCCAACCGGCTGGCCGCCCGCATCCGCGCCTGACGAGGGTCATGACGGCCGGCGCCGACGCTTCGGCGCCGGCCGCCTTCCGGCATCAGAGGATGCCGCCTGTGGCAGACAACAATCCCGCCAGGAACGCGACGCCAAGGGCAATCCCTGCCACCTTGAGGCCTTCCAGGATTTCCCGGTCGCGGGGCTCCGCGCCGTCCACGGGGATATCGATCTCCCGGGGCGCATCGTTTCTTCGCAGTACCAGCAGCATGATCCTTCCCCCTTCAGTCGCCTGTACGGTGCCAATGAGCACCGACGTGACGCGTTGCCAGAGCGTGATTCGAAACTCGTTCCAATCAATCGAGACGATACACATTCACAATATGAGAATAATTCTCATTTGTAAACAGCAAAGGTCAGTTCGAGGCGAAGGGCGATCAACAAACGAAAGTTGCCGGTGTCCGATGCCGCCGGGTCAGGACGCCCCGCCCTACCACTTCTTGTAGGGCAGGAATTTCCCACTCATGGTCACCACCACCCGGTCGCCAGCCGGGTTTTCCTCCTTGTCCACCGCCATCTCGAAATCGATGGCGCTCATAATGCCGTCACCGAACTTCTCGTGGATCAGCGCCTTTAGCGTATCGCCATAGACGCCAGTCACTTCGTAGAAGCGGTAGATCAGCGGATCCTGGGGTACGGTCCAGTCCCAGCTTTTGTACGGACAGGCCTGGAGGGCGTCTGCGACCTCCCTGTCCAGCTCCAGCATTTCACACACCGCCAGTGCCTTGTCCTCGGTCAGGCTGTTAGAGCCGAAGCAGGCCGAGGTGGTGAATACCGGCGACATGCCAATGGATTGCGCCATCGCTTCCCAGGTCAGCCCTTTGGCGTTCTTTGCCTCGAGGATGCGTGCGGTCATCAGTTCCTTGTTCATGCTGGACTCCCCATAGTTGATCGCCTGCACCGGCGTGGTGCCGGCGATTGGCGACTGGTTGCGTTCGACGCCGGAACGACGCCGTTTCGGGGAAGTTCAGTGCAAGAGCTGCGCCACGGGCGTTGACGCCAAGCATGCCGGGGCAGGACGCCCCGGCGTGACGGGATTGTCGGTGTTGCTACTCCGGCCGCGTATCCAGGACGCCTTCCAGGTCGGAACTGTCCACCAGCGGATCATCCAGGTCCACTACCACTTCCGAGCGCGCCAGGGTCCAGGCGCGGCCGGTGATGTCACTGTTCATGGCCCGATGCCCGGCGACAGTGGCCTCCCCCAGCACCTTGCCTATAAAGGAGCTGCCGCGGGGCGAGACCGTTTCGATCCACTGGCCATCCTGGATCTCGCCGGCATCGTACATCAGCGCCAGCCGCGCCGAGGTCCCCGTCCCCGTGGGGCTGCGGCAGATCACGCCCGGATGCACGTAGGTGGCGGAGGGCGTGCGATAGCCGTCCGTGCCCACCGGGTCCAGCGGCCCCATGAAATGGGCAAAGGGCAGTGGCCCCACTTCGCCCAACTCCGGATGCTGCCGGGTCACCTGGGGCCGTGCGGCCGTCACCAGGGCGTGGCCGAAGGCGGTCAATGCCGGGATTTCCTCGGCCGTCAGATGGAAGCCGTACTGGGCCGCGTCCACCAGCGCAAAATAGGCGCCGCTCCAGACCAGGTCGAAGCGCACCCGGCCGTAATGCGGCACCTCCACTTCCTGATCCCGCGCTTCCACGTAGGCGGGTTCCCCCTGCGTCGTGATCGACTGGGTGCGGCCGTTCTCGTTATAGGCCTTGATCCGCGCCAGGCCAGCGGGGGATTCCAGCACCAGCGACTGCTCGCCCTCCTCCATGGGCACGATGCCGCTTTGCAGGATCGCGGTGGCCGTGCAGATGGTGTTGGAGCCCGAATACAGCGGGTAGCCCATGGCTTCCATGATGATGTAGCCCGCCTGGGCTTCCGGGTGCGACGGCTCCACGATCAGGTCCAGGGACATGAACGGATCGCCGTAGGGTTCGGACAGCAATAGCCGGCGGAACCCATCGCCGTGTTCCTGGATATAGCGCATCTTCTCCAGCACCGAGGCGCCTGGCAGATGCGCGACGCCGGAGGTGATGATGCGACTCACATCGCCACCCGACTGCATGTCGATCAGGCCAATGGAGCGCATCCGGTGGTGGGCATGATCATCCGGCATAAGTTACTTCCCCCTCTATCACCTTGGGTGTCTGGCACGGCCACTCTGAGCGCGTTACAGCGCGATCAGGCCATGTCGACAGGTTAGGCCATTTTGCCGGTTGCTTCATAGCGTGCGACGACAATCCCGGGCCCGGCGTCGGGCAGCCAGCTCACCCGCGCCATGTTGCCGGCAAAGGCCATCATCAGGACTGGCTCACTTATTGCTGAATCGTCTAACGGATGTGAAAAACCGCGCGCTCGCTGCAAACCTTTGCCGCTTGTCGCCACCCGGCCCAGGCCGTGCCCGGAGAATGATCATGGAAATCAGCAGTTTCTTCAGCAACCCCGATGTCACAACCAGCGCCTCCCCGGCGACGGGCAATGACGAGGACAGCACCGGCGTATCGACGGATTCCTCCAACGCCGGCCAGTTCGACCAGATTTTCTCCGATCTCATGAGCGACGCCGTGGCGGACGGATTAAGCGGCAGCAGCGCCGCTTCGGCTACCGGAGAACTGGCCGACGCCAGCGGCGACCAGGCCATGACCGCCCTCAGCCAGGGCCTGTTCAGCGGCCTGACCGGGGCCATTGGTCCGTTGCTGAGTGCATCCGCCGAAGCCAGCACTGAGGCCGAAACCACGGCACAGACCCTGGCCGGCAGCACCGCCACCGAGAGCGGAGAAGAGGCACTGCCAAGCAGCCCGCGTACCCTGTTCGACGACGGCAACAATGCCTCCTGGAGCGATCTGGTGGATGTGGTGAACCCGCTGCAGCACCTGCCCATGGTAGATGTGCTCTACCAGAAGATGACCGGTGACGAGCAGGGCTACCTGGCCCAGGTGGCGGGAGGCACGCTCTACGGCGGCGCGTTGGGGGCGGCCCTGTCCCTGGCTGGTGCCAGCTTTGACATGGTGACCGGCAAAAGCCCGCTGGAATACACGTCGGACCTGTTTGCCGGCGAAGGCAGCCTCGACAGCATCGGCAAGGGATAAGGCGGCAGGCAATGCCTTGCCGCCCGAACGGCATGTCTGTCTAGCGGGCAATCACCCGGTAAACCGGCCGCAACCGGGGAATCTGCCTGAGCACCACCTGCAGCACGGTCATCAGCGGTACCGCCATCACCACGCCGATCGCACCCCACAACCAGCCCCAGAAGAAGATCGACAGGAAGATCACCACCGGGTTGATCGACATACGGAAGCCGTGAATGTAGGGCTCGATGAAAAAGCCCACCAGTGAGGTGAGCGCGACGTAGCCAAGCGGCGCGATGGCCATCATCCACAGGGTGTCGAGGCTGGTCAGGGACACCACGCCCAGCAGACCGACCGTCACGATCACGCCCAGGTAGGGCACGAAGCGCGCCAGCCCGGCGATCAGTCCCCACACCGCCGGCGACGGCAGGCCCACCGCCCAGCACATGAGGCCAGTCAGCAGCCCTACCAGCAGATTACTGGCGCTGATCACCACCAGGTACTGGGCAATCTGGCTTTGGGAATCCCGCACCACTTTGAGCATGAGTCGACGGTTGGGCTTGCGCAGCTGCTTCACGAAGTTACGTATCAGGCTGTCGCCGCTGACCAGCAGGAAGTAGCTCAACGCCAGGGCGAGCGCCAGACCGCTGACACCGTTGCGCAGCTTGGTGAACATGGTCTGCTGCCACGAATTGGATTCCACGACGACCTGGGTCGGCGCGTCATCGTTGGGCGACAGCTCGTCCATTTTCTTTTCCACCTCGCGGGCGGATTCGGTGACCCGCTCGATACTGGCGGTAATCCCCTGACCGCCCACCAGCAGACGCGAGATGCCTTCCGGCGCTTTCTCCGCCCATTCCAGAATGGGTTTGGACACCGCCCAACCGACGCCCGCCATACCGGCCAACAGCCCCAGGATCAGCACCAGCGCGGTCACCCCACGCGGAATATGCCAGCGCATCCGCGCCGCCCTTACCGCCGGTTCCAGCAGCAGGCTGGCCAGGATCGCCAGAGTGATCGGCAGGATGATCTGGTGCGCAACGTACAGGGTGTAGAGAATTCCCAGAATGAACAGCCCGTAGATGGGGGTGGTCATGTTGGCGGGAATGGCAAGACGTGATGGTTTGTCGCTGCGCGCGCTGTCCGCGGATGGTGGCGTGTCGGCCATTCAGGGTGCTCCGGTCTCGGAATGAGCGTCCAGTCTATGGAACCTGTCGTCAAAGTTCACGTTACACCCAGATTTTCAGAGGGTTGCGATGGCATTTGCGACCTTGTGGGCGAGAATAATTCAGCGGCGTATCAAGGCGGAGATCTCAAGCGAGAAGCGAATGGAAGCCCTTGCCTCCGCCGTAATACACCGCCGTCCCTGACCGGTTATACCGGTCGGGGCATCCCTGCCCCTTCTCCGGCAGAGGCTTCCATCCGCTTCAACCAACCCCGGGGCAATCGCATGAGGCCAGCGATTACCGAGCACCGTCGATAGCGGCGGTCACTCCCCTCGATAGAACCGCTGGATGCTGGAGAAATCCAGCCGCCCGTTGCCTTGCTGGCCGTGCAGCGCGTACATGTTGCGCGCCAGCGCGCCCATGGGAATCGGCGCCTTGTTCTTCACCGCGTTATCGAACGCCAGCCCCAGATCCTTGTTCATCAGGTCCACCAGGAAACCGCCCTGGTAGTCGTTGCCGGCCGGCGCCCCCTCCATCACCCCCGGCCAGGGATTGTAGACGTTCAGGGCCCAGTTGCCGCCCGAACTCTGGCGCATGATTTCCGACAGCACCGCAGGGTCCAGGCCGTTCTTCACCCCCAGGGCCAGGGCCTCACAGGTGCCGTTCATCAGCACCGCCAGCAGCATGTTGTTGCACAGTTTGGCCACCTGCCCGGCGCCGTGAGGGCCGGCGTGAAAGATGTTCCTGCCCATATCCTGCAGGATCGGTTTAGCTTTCTCGAACGCGGCGTCCTCACCGCCGCAGATAAAGGTCAGGGTGCCCGCTTTGGCACCGCCCACACCACCGGACACCGGGGCGTCCAGAAACTCGATGCCCTTCTCCCGCGCCGCGTCGGCAACACCGCGCGACGTCTCCGGCGCAATGGTGGAGGAATCGATCACCAGGGTCGACGTGGACAGGCTGTTGAGCAGACCGTCCTCGCCCAGGTAGACCGCCTCGACGTGCTCGCCGGCGGGCAGCATGGTGATCAGGACCTCCGCGCCCTCGGCCGCCGCGTGGACTGTGTCCGCCGTCCTGGCGCCATCGTCGGTCACCGCCTTGACCGCATCGGCGGACAGGTCGAATACCGTGACCGTGTGTCCGGCCTTGAGCAGATTGTGGGCCATGGGGCCGCCCATGTTGCCCAGTCCGATGAAGGTAATGTTGGCCATGTTTTTTGCTCCTGTTGTTTTTGTTTGGGAATTGGCAGCTACCCCCTCTCCCCAACCCTCTCCCGCAAGGGGAGAGGGAGCTATTCCTCGAGAGTGCCTTCAAGCTCCCCTCTCTCCTCACGGAAGAGGGGTCGGGGGATCCCACGTGATCCAGGTAAACCTACTCGAAAAAACCCGCCACCCAGGCCGGGTCCATACTCTCCAGCGACGGATAACGCCAGCGCGGGTTCTTGTCCTTGTCGATCAGCAGCGCCCGGATGCCTTCGGCGAACTCGCCTTTCTCCAGGCAACGGATCGACAGCTTCAGCTCCTTGTCGAACACCGCTCTCAGGCCGTCCAGCCGCGTCTCCCGCAACTGGCGTTCGAGTATCGCCATGGTGGTGGGCGAGCCGGTCCGCGCGGTTTTGGCCGCCCGCTGGAACCAGGCATCGTCGCCGTCGTAGTCCGCGATGCGTTTGACCTGGCTGGCGAGGCCTTCGACGTCCATCAGCTCGTCGATCGCTTCCCGGCGCGCCTGGACCGCCGAGGTCGGCATGACCGCCACCGACTCCCGCTCGAACGTGCGCAGGACGCCGTTGACGGCCGCCTGCGGCGCCGCCGCCAGGTCATCGGATTGCAGCAGGCCGTCGAGCACGGCGTCCCGGTGTTCATGGGCGATGCGGCGATCCGCCAGCCCCAGGTAGCAGGCATCGGCGGCATTGAGATGCACGCCGGTCAGGCCGATAAACAGCCCCAGGTGTCCCGGCATGTGGTTGAGAAACCAACTGGCTCCGACGTCCGGATAGAGCCCGATGGTGACTTCGGGCATCGCCACCCGCGAGTGCTCGGTCACCACACGGTGGGAGGCGCCTGCCAACAGGCCCACGCCGCCGCCCATCACGAAACCGTTGCCCCAGGCCACGATCGGCTTGGGGAAGGTGTGGATCTGGTAGTCGAGGGCGTATTCCTCGGTGAAGAACTCGACGCCTTCGTCCGGCCCGCTGCTACCTTCGGTCATCGAACGGTACAGTGCGACGATATCGCCACCGGCACAGAACGCCTTGTCCCCGGCGCCTTCCAGCCAGACGGCCGCGATGGCGTCGTCCGCCGCCCAGCGCTCCAGCTGCGCTTCCAGCGCCCGGATCATCGGCAGGGACAGGGAATTGAGCGCCTTGGGCTGGTTCAGGCAAGCCACGCCGACGCGCTTGCCGCCCGCTGCGGGCTTTTCCTCAAACACAATCGCTTGTTCAGACATGCTCACTCCAGGACTTACCGGTTTTTCCACTCGGGCGCGCGCTTTTCCAGGAACGCGTTGACGCCTTCGCGCTGGTCCTCGGTGGAGAAGAGTTCCACGAACAGCTCCCGTTCCATGCGCCAGCCATCGTCGTGGGAACGGCCATCACGGGCGCTCATTACCAGATTCTTGCAGCGGGCAATGGACGACGGGCTCTGCTTGCAGGCCATTTCCGCCAGTTCGATGGCCTTGTCCAGGGACGCGCCCGTCGCCACCACTTCCTCGACCAGGCCAATGGCCAGGGCCTTGTCCGCCTTGACCCGCTCGCCGCACAGGATCATGCGCTTGGCCCAGCCCTCGCCCACCAGCCACGGCAGGTTCTGGGTGCCGCCGGCACAGGGCAGCAGGCCGACGCCGGCTTCCGGCAATGCCATCTGCGCCTGTTCCTCGGCGATGCGGATGTCGCAGGCCAGGGCACACTCCAGGCCACCGCCCATGGCGTAGCCGTTGACCGCGGCGATGGACACCCCGCGGAACCGGCTCAGGGTGGCGAAGGCGTGACCGAACGCCTGGGCCATGCGGTTGGCCCGACCCTCGTCGCCGTCGGCAAAGGTCTTGAGGTCGGCGCCGGCGGAGAAGAACTTCTCGCCCTCACCGGTGATCACCAGGGCGAAGATGTTGCGGTCGGCATTGAGGGACTCGACGATGTCCGCCAGGTCGCCCAGGGACTGCTCGGTCCAGGTGTTCGCCGGTGGGTTGGCGATGGTCAGGACCGCCACATGGCCACGATTTTCCAGCCGGATGAAATCGCTCATCGGTGTTGTTCTCCTTATTGAATGGCTTCGGCAACGCCGGATTCCAGCACCCGGCGCGCGATGATCAGTCGCATGATTTCATTGGTGCCTTCCAGGATCTGGTGCACCCGCAGGTCCCGCACGTAGCGCTCGAGCGGGTATTCACGGATGTAGCCGTAACCGCCGTGCAGCTGCAGCGCCTGGTTGCACACCTCAAAGCAGGCGTCGGTGGCGAAGCGCTTGGCCATGGCGCAGTGCAGCGTGGCCTCCGGATCGCCGTGATCCAGCTTCCAGGCCGCCAGGCGTACCATCTGCCGCGCCGCCACCAGATCGGTGGCCATGTCCGCCAGCTTGAACTGCAGCGCCTGGAACTGGGCCAGGGGCTGGCCGAACTGGCTGCGTTCATGCAGGTAATCCCGCGCCCGCAGCAGCGCCGCCTGGGCACCGCCGAGCGAGCAGGTGGCGATGTTCAGACGCCCGCCGTCCAGCCCCTTCATGGCGAAGCGGAAGCCTTCGCCCTCCTCCCCCAGCCGGTTTTCCAGCGGCACGTGGACGTTGTCGAAACTGACCTGACGGGTGGGCTGACTGTGCCAGCCCATCTTGTCCTCGGATTTGCCGTAGTGAACGCCCTCGGCATCGGCCGGCACCACGAACGCGGAAATACCCCTGGCGCCGCTGTCCGGCGCACCGGTGCGGGCCATCACCAGCAGGATCTGGGTCGCCCCGGCGCCGGAGATGAACACCTTGGAACCGGTCAGGCGATAGCCGTCGCCGTCCCGCACCGCTTTGGTCTGCAGGTTGGCGGCGTCGGAGCCGGCGCCGGGCTCGGTCAGGCAGTAGGACCCCAGGTACTCGCCGCTGGCCATGCGCGGGGCGATGGTGTCGCGCACCGCATCCGATCCGAAGCAGGCCACCATCCAGGTGGCCATGTTGTGGATGGTGATGTAGGCCGCGGTCGACGGACAGGCCGCCGCCAGCTCCTCGACGATGATCGAGGTGTCCAGCCGCGACAGCCCCAGCCCGCCGCTATCCTCGGGGGTGTAGATGCCGCAGAAGCCCAGCTCGCCGGCCTCGCGGATGACGTCAACAGGGAAAGTGTGGTCGATGTCCCAGCCGGCAGCATGCGGGGCCATCGCCTTGTCGGCGAAAGCCCGTGCTGCGTCCCGATAGGCCAGCTGGTCTTCGTTCAGCGCGAAATCCATACCGGCGCTCCTCAGTGCATCCGGATGGAGAAGTTCGGGCCGGCCACCGCGTCACTGGAGAACCAGCGGGCGGTGATGGTCTTGGTCTCGGTGTAGAACTTCACCGCCTGTTTGCCGTAGGCGTGCTGGTCGCCGTAGAACGAGCCCTTCCAGCCGGTGAAGGAGAAGAACGGCAGGGGCACCGGAATCGGGATGTTGATGCCCACCTGCCCCACTTCGATGTCGTGCTGGAAGTGACGCGCGGCGCCGCCGGAGCTGGTGAAGATCGAGGTACCGTTGCCGTAGGGGCTGTTGTTGACCAGCTCGATGGCGTCATCCAGCGAATCCACTTCCATGCAGCTCAGCACCGGGCCGAAGATTTCTTCCTTGTAGATGCTCATCTCCGGGGTCACGCCGGCGAACAGCGTCGGGCCCACCCAGTTGCCGTCCGGCAAGCCGTCGACGGTGCAGCCGCGACCGTCCAGCAGCAGCCGTGCGCCTTCCTGCTCGCCCTGGCCGATAAGCTGCTCAATTCGGTCTTTGGCTTTCGAGCTGATGACCGGGCCGTAGCTGGCACCGGAGTCGTTCCAGGCGCCCGGACGTACCTTCGCCAGCGCCTCTTTCACTTCCGGAATCCACTCCTGGGCCTCGCCCACGAACACCGCCACGGAAATGGCCATGCAGCGCTGGCCGGCGGCGCCGACGGAAGCACCGACCAGGGCGTTGACCACCTGTTCCTTGTCGGCGTCCGGCAGGATCACCATGTGGTTCTTGGCGCCGGCGAAGCTCTGTACCCGCTTCATGTTGCGGGTGCCGGTCTCGTAGATGTAACGGCCCACCGGGACGGAGCCGACGAAGGACACCGCCTTGATGGCGGGATCGGTCAGCAGCGTGTCCACCTGCGGCTTGGCGCCGTGGACCACCTGCAGCACGCCCTTGGGCGCGCCGGCCTCGACGAACAGCTCGGCCAGGCGGGTCGGCGTCAACGGGTCCTGTTCGGAGGGCTTGAGGACAAAGGTATTACCGGCGGCGATGGCCATGGGGAACATCCACAGGGGAATCATGGCCGGGAAGTTGAACGGCGTGATGCCGGCGCAGACGCCCAGGGGCTGGGTGTAGGAGTAGGTGTCGATCTCGCGGGCGACGTTCTCGACGGTCTCGCCCATCATCAGGGATGGGATGTTGGCGGCGTGCTCCACCACCTCGATGCCGCGCCAGACATCGCCCTTGGCGTCCTCGAAGGTCTTGCCGGTTTCCTGGGACAGGATCTCGGCGATCTCGTCGTGGTGCTCCTTGAGCAATGCCTGGTAACGCATCATCAGGCGCGCCCGTTCGGAGACCGGCGTCTCCTTCCAGCTTTTGAAGGCTTCACCGGCGTGAGCGATGGCCCGCTGCATCTCGTCCTCGGTGGCGCAGGGCACCTGGGCGATCACTTCGTTGGTGGCCGGGTTGGTGACGTCGATCCAGTCGTTACCGGCACTCTGGCAGAACTCGCCCTCGATAAAGAGTGGCACTTTTTTCATGGTCATTCCCCTGTTGTTTTTGTAGGCAAGGAACGGCCGCTGATGCGACATGACGCGCTTCAGCGCCGACTTTCCATTGATGCTAGCACAGGGATTCACGCACCAAGATTGACTAAATTTCGCGCGTGATGGATTATTTTTCGAAAACAATGACAAGACCGACAGGACTCAAGCATGAGCCGGACTTCCCAGTGGCCGCTGCCACCCGACAGCGTCCGCTACGTGGTGCCCTCGCGCCTGGTGCGCATGCTGGCCGAACACCCCCTGACCCGCGACCTCTACCCGGTCGCCTTCGGCCATTACCGCCAGGCCGGCGGGCACCACATGCACCGCCAGCACCACGACGACGAACTGTTGATCTACTGCACCGACGGCGTCGCGCACCTGAACGTGGAAGGCGAGGCCCATCGCATTCACGCCGGCGACCTACTGCTGCTGCCACGGGGCGCCGCCCACCGTTACGTCGCCGACACCGATCAGCCCTGGTCCCTGCATTGGGTGCACTACGCCGGCGGCCTGGCCCCCGCGTTCCGAGAACACATGGGCTTTTCGCGCCAGACGCTGGTGCGCCATGTCGGACAGCAGCCGCGCCTGCTGGTGGATTTCAACGGACTGCTGGCGGTACAGCAGACCGGCTTCCGACCGGCGGGACTGATCCACGCCGCCAACCGGCTGCGCCAACTGCTGACCGCCGTCACCCTGTGCACCGAGCCGCTGGCCCACCGCCAGCCGCTGGATCTGGACAGCATCCACAGCTTTATGAAAGAGCGCCTGGACGAGCGCCTGACCCTGGAGAACCTGGCGGAGCTGGCCGGCCTGTCACCGGCCCATTTCGCCACCCGCTACCGCAGCCTGACCGGCGTGGCGCCGATCCAGCAGTTCCTGCACCTGAAGGTGGAGCGGGCCTGCCAGCTGCTGGACAACTCCGACCTGACCTTTCGCCAGATCAGCGACGGGCTGGGCTACGAGGACAGCTATTACTTTTCCAGGCTGTTCAAGAAGGTGATGGGGCTGTCGCCACGGGATTACCGCCACACACGGCGGCACTGAGTGCGGCGCAACGGCTGGCACTTTGCCGGAGCGAGGCCACGGCGATGCGGCCACTTTTGTTCGCGGAAAAAGCTGATACGCTGAGTCCTCATACAACAACAAGGAACCCACATGGCCAGCTACACCATTGAAATACAGGAACAATATGACCTGCCGCGGGAACGCGTATTCAAGCTGTTCGCCGATCACAACCGGATTGGCGGCATCCTGGGGGCGCCGGTCAAACGCATCAAGGACAGCGACCAGGCCGACCCCAACGGTCTGGGATCAGTGCGCAAGGTGGGCATCGGTCCGATCGGACTGGAAGAGACGATCATTGCCTTCGAGCCGGATTCACTGATCGAGTACACGGTCACCAGCATCAGCCCTATCCGCAACCATCTGGGCCGCCTGCGCTTCGACGACCTGAACGGGCAGACGGTGGTCAACTACACCATCCGCTTCGACGACCTGGTGCCGTTCAGCGGCCGCGTTATCAGCGCCGGGCTGGAACAGGCCATTCGCCGCGGCATGAAGAAAGTGCCGCGGCTGGCCTGATCAGGCGCGGTTACTGGTCGGCGGAGTTGCGGTATTCCCGCGCCTGGGAGGCCAGACGGATGTGGGCGTTGGCCTCGCCGTAGCGGCCGTAGCCGTCGATCCGCTGTACCACTTCGAAGAATACGCCGTGCACTTCCCGGGTGTAGGCATGGAAGAACTCGCCGTCGTCGTTGCGATCGTAGAGGATGTTCAGCGCCTGCATCCGCTCCAAAAGCTCCGGGTCCAGCCCGAAGCGGGCGTCCAGGTCGCGGTAGTAGTTGTCGGGAATCGGTAGCAGACTGTCCTCACCGATGGCTTCGGCGGCGGCGAAGATGTCCTCGCAGTCGAACGCAATCTGCTGTACCCCGGAGCCTCGCGAACGGCTGATGAAGCGCTGCGCCGAGGCTTCCCGGGCGGCGCTCATGTTGATCGGGATACGCACCCGACCATTGGGGCTGGTCGCCACCCGGCTCACCACCAGGCCGTACAGGTCCGGCAGGTCGGTGCTGGCTTCCACGTTGAAGTCGAACAGCGACTTGTAGAAGAACGAGGCGGACAGGAAATCGGTGTTGGAAACCGCCTGCCCGACGTGGTCGATGGCGGTCAGGCCGATACCGCCGGTTGAACCGTCATCCACCGGCACGAAGTCCACATCGAAAAAACGCACGCCCTCGCGACGCTCCACCAGATACACCAGGCTGTCGCCGATGCCCCGGATGGCGGGAATATTGAGCTCGCCCGGACCGCTCTGGTTGGCGAAGCGGCGACTGCGGAAACGCTCGGTGCGGCGCAGCATCCGATTGAGGTCGGAGGTCGCGAACGCCAGCGCGCACACCGATACGCCATGGGCTTCGAAGTGCTCGTGGGCCTGGCTCTGCGGCTCACGGTTAAGCACCAGGTTGATGTCGCCCTGGCGCATCAGGCTGACCTGCTTGGAGCGGTGACGATGGGTTTCGCGGAAACCCAGTTTCTGCAGCAGGGCCAGCAGTTCCTCACCGCTGTCGCCGGCTACAGCGAACTCGATGAACTCCACATCGGTGATCTCCGGCACCACCGGCGCTTCTTCCTTCGGAGCCGTCTGCTCTTCCAGCCAGATCAGCGAACGCATGCCGTCCACCGCCTTCTCCAGCGGCGACGACGCGCGGAACTCGTCGTTGAAGATCTCGTGGGACAGGTAGTCGTCGAAGCCCTTGTCGCGCAGGCACTGCACGAACTCGGTCACGGGCATGTCACCCTGACCGGGGAAGCAACGGAAATGGCGGCTGTAGTGCAGCACGTCCATCTGCAGGCTGGGGGCGTCCGCCACCTGGACCAGGGCGATGCGGTCGACGGGGATCTCGTCGCGCAGCAGGTCCAGGGTGTTGCCCCGGGCGAACATGTGGAAGGTGTCGAGAATGATGCCGACGTTGTCGTGGTCGGCGCGTTTGACGATGTCCCAGGCCACGTCGTAGTCGGCCACGTGCCGGCCCCAGGCCAGGGCCTCGTAGCCAATATGAAAGCCTTCCTTCGCCGCCAGTTCGCCCAGTTCGTGCAAGTCATCCGCGGCGCGATTGCGGTCGTCGATGACGTGAGGCGATACGTTGCTGCAGATCAGCAGGCGCGAGGTGCCAAGCTCGTGCATCAGCTCAAACTTGCGGCGCGCCCGATAGAAATTCTGCGAGCGATAGGGCTCGGGCATCGCCTCGAAATCCCGGAACGGCTGCAGGGCGATGATTTCCAGGCCCAGATTCTCCGCCATGCTGCGCACTTCGGCTGGCGTGCCGTCGAACTGGGTCAGATCGTTCTCGAAGATTTCCACACCGTCGTAGCCGGCCCGGGCGGCCGCCTGCAGCTTGTCTTCCAGCGAACCGGAAATGGAAACCGTTGCCAGTGCCTTCTTCATGAATGAGCCCCCAAATCGCTCGTGTCCTGACCGCCTGCCGGGCCAAAGGCCCGGCGGGCGCGCGGCTGATCATTCCACCGTAGAAGCAAAGCCCGACGGTGAACAATGAATAAACGAATGGCCTTTATATCGTTTTCAATATGCAATAATGGAATTCGACGCCCATACTATCCAAAATAGCTATCCGTTCAACCAAATCGAAAATACCCTATATTTTAGGTAAAGCGACCATGCTTGAGAACCGGATCAAGTACCGCCACCTGCAGTGCTTCCTGGAAGTCGCCCGCCAGGGCAGCGTGGGCCGGGCCGCCGACGTGCTGGCCCTGACCCAGCCGGCGGTGTCGAAGAAGCTGAAAGAGCTGGAAGAAATGCTCGACGTGCGCCTGATGGAACGCAGTAAGAAAGGCGTGGAGCTGACCCAGTTCGGCGAGGTCTTCCTGCGTTACGCCGGGGCCAGCGTGGCGGCCCTGCGGGAGGGCACCAACAGCATCGCCCAGGCGCAGCAGCGTGGCCAGACCCAGCTCACCATCGGGGTCCTGCCCACCGTCGCCACCAGCGTGCTGCCACGGGCCGTGCAGCGTTTCCGTCAAGGTGGCGTCGATGCCACACTCAAGCTGGTCTCCGGTCCCAACAAACTGTTGCTCAGCCAGCTCCGCGTGGGCGAACTGGATCTGGTGGTGGGGCGTCTGGCGGAACCGGAACTGATGTCGGGGCTGTCGTTCCAGCACCTGTACTCGGAGCGCGTCGCGTTCGTGGTGCGTCCGGGCCATCCTCTGCTGCGTTCCCGTCCGCTGGACCTCAAGGACATTAGCGCCTACACCGTGCTGTATCCGCCCAAGGATTCGATCATCGCCGCCTCGGTGGAGCGATTTCTGCTGGCTCAGGGCATCGGTGCCCTGCCCGATCGCATCGAAACGATCTCCGACGCCTTCGGCAAGGAATACATCCGCCAGACCGACGCCGTCTGGATCATTTCCCGCGGCGTGGTCGCCCGGGAGATCGCCACCGGTGAGTTCACCGAGCTGGCCCTGGACACCAAGGAAACCCTGGGTCAGGTGGGCCTGACCACCCGCGCCGATACCTTACCGTCGCCGGCACTGCAGCTTTTCATGAACGCTGTCCGGGACAGTTCCGGCAGCGCGGATCGCACGGCCAACCATTCCATACCGAAAACGGTATAACAAAACAACAAAGGCTCATTTTACATAACGGAAAGTCTGTTAAAGAGTAAGAGGACAGCCGTCACCAACAAATAAGGCCAAGATTCATGCAAACGCTTTCCGTCAACGGACAGATCCTCCATTACCAACTGGAAGGCCCCGCTCACCTTCCCCTGCTCGTCTTCTCGAACTCTCTGGGTACGGACCTGCGCGTCTGGGAGCCGCTGCTGCCCCACCTGCGCGACCAGTTCCGTTTCCTGCGCTACGACAAGCGGGGCCACGGCCTGTCCTCCTGCCCGGAAAGCCCCTACCAGCCGGATGATCACATCAACGACCTGATCGGCCTGCTGGACGGCCTGGACCTGAAAGCCGTCAGCCTGTGCGGCCTGTCCGTGGGCGGCCAGATCGCCCAGGGCGTCGCCGCCCGCCGCCCGGACCTGGTCAGCCACCTGATCCTGTGTGACACCGCCCACAAGATTGGCCAGGCCGACATGTGGAACACCCGCATCGATGCCATCCGCGAGAACGGCATCGAAAGCGTCGCCGACGCCATCCTTGAGCGCTGGTTCGGCCCCAGCTTCCGTCAGCAGCAGCCGCAGGCGGTCGAACTCTGGCGCCATATGCTGGTACGCACCCCGAAAGAGGGCTACCTGGGTACCTGCACCGCCCTGCGCGACAGTGACCTGACCGACGAAACCCGCGGCCTGACCCAGCCCACCCTGTGCGTGGTCGGGGCCGACGACGGCTCCACGCCGCCGGAGCTGGTGCGTTCGATGGCCGAGCTGATCGACGGCGCGCGTTTCGAAGTCGTCGCCGACGCCGGCCACCTGCCCTGCGTCGAGCAGCCCAAGGCCCTGGCCGACCTGATTGTCGATTTCCTCGGCCAGCAGGCACCGGAGCCAAGCCGTTTCGACCTGGGCATGAAGGTGCGCCGCTCGGTGCTGGGCAACGCCCACGTGGACCGCGCCGAAGCCAACAAGACCGACTTCGACCTGCCGTTCCAGACATTCATCACCGAAGGCGCCTGGGGCACCGTGTGGAGCCGCCCCTTCCTCAGCAAACGCGACCGCAGCCTGCTGACCATCGCCCTGATGGCGGCACTGGGTCACGAAGAGGAACTCGCCATGCATATCCGTGCCACACAGAACACCGGCGCTACCCTGGAAGAAGTACGCGAAACCCTGTTGCACCTGGGCGTCTACGCGGGCGTTCCAGCCTCGAATACCGCGATCCGCATCGCCAGGGAAACCTACAAGAAACTGGGCATTGCCATTGATGGAGAGACAGAAAAATGAGCAAGATCACCCCTCGTGACTGGGCCAGCCATCCGGCCTATCTGAGCCCCGAGTACAAATCCTCGACCCTGCGCGGCGTGTCCCGCAACCTGGTCGAGATCGATCCGGAAATGGCCGAGCTGACCGGCCCGGCCTACGGCGAGGAAGTTCTCGGCGAGCTGGACAACGACCTGACCCGCAACGGCCGCGTCAACGGCGAACCCCTGGGCGAGCGCATCATCGTCACCGGCCGCGTGCTGGACGAGAACGGCAACCCGGTGCCCAACACGCTGGTGGAAGTGTGGCAGGCCAACGCCGCCGGTCGCTACGTGCACGAGCGGGACCAGCACGACGCGCCACTGGACCCAAACTTCCTGGGCTCCGGCCGCTGCCTGACCAACGACAAGGGCGAGTACCGGTTCATGACCATCAAGCCCGGCGCGTACCCCTGGGGCAACCACCCCAACGCCTGGCGTCCGAACCACATCCATTTCTCGCTGTTCGGCCCGACCGTCGCCACCCGTCTGGTGACCCAGATGTACTTCCCGGGCGATCCGCTGCTGGCGCTGGACCCGATCTTCCAGTCGGTGCCGGAGCAGTCCCGCGATCGTCTGGTCAGCGAATTTTCGATCGACGTCACCGAAGAGAATTACGCCCTGGGCTACGTCTTCGACATTGTTCTGCGTGGCGTGAACGCTACTCCCATGGAGGCCTGACATCATGACTCTGAAACAGACCCCGTCCCAGACCGTCGGCCCCTACTTTGCCTACTGCCTGACGGCCCAGCAGTACCATTATCCGTTCAGCCAGATTGCCAGTGACGTGCTGGTCAACGATGACACCCGCGGTGAGCGCATCCGCATCGTCGGCCGGGTGTTCGACGGCAACGGCGCTCCCATCGACGACGCCATGATCGAAATCTGGCAGGCCAATGCCGAGGGGCGCTTCGACCACCCCAACGACGCCCGCGCGGACCGGCCTCTGGACCCCAATTTCAAGGGATTCGGCCGCTTCGGCACCGGCACCACCGCAGACAACAGCTACCGTTTCGAGACCATCAAGCCGGGATCGTCCCAGGAGGGCGCGGCGCCCTTTATCAGCTTTGTGGTGTTTGCCCGAGGCCTGATGAACCACGCCTACACCCGCCTGTATTTCGCCGATGAGACGAACGCCAACAACGCCGATCCGGTGCTGGAGAAGGTCCCTGCCGACCGTCGCGATACCCTGATCGCCCAGCGCAGCGAGACCGCCACCGGTGTCGAGTACCGCTTCGATATCCACATGCAGGGCGACCAGGAGACCGTTTTCTTCGACTTCTGATCGAGCCCTCCCCGCAACGCCCGCGAACCCGCTATCATGGTCGCGGGCGTTTGTTTTTCCTGCCACTGCAACGGGACGCATTGACGACATGTACCAGGTTTCTCCCTTCGATTCGCAACTCTATGGCCAACTGCTGTCCGATCCGGCCACCGCCGAACGGCTGGGTGACAACGGCCAGCTGCGCGCCATGCTCGCCGTCGAGGGGAAACTGGCCCTGGCCCAGGCGGATGCCGGGCTGATCCCGCAGGACGCCGCGCGGGACATCGCCAATACCGCCGAATCCCTGACGCTGGTCCCCGCCGATCTGGCCGGCGGAGTGG
This sequence comes from Marinobacter bohaiensis, assembly GCF_003258515.1. Lineage (NCBI taxonomy): Bacteria > Pseudomonadati > Pseudomonadota > Gammaproteobacteria > Pseudomonadales > Marinobacteraceae > Marinobacter > Marinobacter bohaiensis. The sequence continues at coordinate 315,248 of NZ_QGEH01000003.1, read as the reverse complement.
CCTCGGCCGGGGTGCCTGTCCCGGCCCTGGTCAAGGCGCTGAAAGCCGCATTGCCGGAAGACAGCGCCCGCTGGGTGCACTTCGGCGCCACCAGCCAGGACATCGTCGATACCGCGCTGATCCTCAATGTCCGGGAGGTACTGGCTATCCAGGAGGAGCGCCTGCGTCAGGTCGTCGGTGCGCTGGCCGACCTGGCCGAGCAGCACCGCTCGACCCTGATTGCCGGCCGTACCCGCACCCAGCAGGCGGTGCCCATGAGCTTCGGCCTCAAGGTGGCCCAGTGGCTGGCGCCGCTGCTGCATCAGCTGGACCGCCTGGACGAAATGCGTCCGCGCCTGCTGCGCGTGCAACTGGGCGGCGCGGTGGGCACCCTGGCCGCCATGGGTGACCAGGCCGCGGCGATTAATGAGGGGCTGGCCCAGCGCCTGGACCTGACCGCCGGCCCCTGCTGGCACACCCAGCGCGACACCCTGGTGGAGCTGTCCGGCTGGCTCAGCCTGACCACAGGCACGCTGGGCAAGATGGCCCAGGACTGGCTATGGCTGGCGCAATCGGAAGTCGGTGAGCTGCGCTTCACCAACGGCGGCGGCTCCTCCACCATGCCGCAGAAATGCAACCCGGTGGACGCCGAAGTGATCGTCGCCATGGCCCGCACCTGCGCCAGCGCCACCGGCCAGATGCACCAGACCATGCTGCAGGAACACGAGCGCAGTGGCAGCGCCTGGACCCAGGAATGGTTCCAGTTGCCCCAGCAGCTGATGGCGGCCTCCGTCGCCCTGAACCATGCCCGGGAAGGCCTGCGCTTTATCGAAGTCCACGACCAGCGCATGCGCGACAACCTCGACGCCTACAACGGCGTGATCTACGCCGAATCCGCCACCTTCGCCCTGGCGCGCACCATGCCCCGCGACCAGGCCGCGGCACTGGTCAAGGAAAGCGCACAGGAGGCGCTGAATGGCGACCGCCATCTGCTGCAGATCATCCAGGACAAGACCGGCGAAACCATCGATCTGGAGCAGCTGCGCCAGCAACTGGTCGCCGGGGGCGCGACCGATAGGTGGCTAACTGATATCCTGTTTCACGCCCGACCCTGAACCGGCGCCCCGTACACCTTCATGTTTGCGGCGGCATAGCGCCCGCCCCGACACGCGAACACGCCATTTTATGCGCCTGTAACGAGGCTGTGAGACGGTGTGCCGGCTCGGTGGCGAGCGCCGCGAACCGGGCGGCGCCGTTTTTCATGCGACCCCGTAGGAGCGCCTTTGCTGTCCATCCTGTCCACCACCGCCCCCATCTTTATCCTGATCGCCCTGGGTTTCGGGGCGGTCCGGTTGAAACTGTTCCCCGCCAACGCCGTCCACGGCCTGGGCCAGTTCGTCATCTACTTCGCCCTGCCCGCCCTGATCTTCAGCACGGTGTCGCAGATGTCGTTCCACGAGGTCATCGATCCCGATTACCTGCTGGTCTACGGCCTGGGTTCCCTGCTGGCGTTCCTCGGCGGCCTGGCGCTGACCCGGGTGTTCTACAGAGACCCGCTAAGTACCGGCGCCATCAAGGGCATGGGGATGGCCCTGTCCAACAGCGCCTTCGTGGGTTATCCGGTTCTGTTGCTGGCGTTCGACGATCCGCCGACCAACGCCTTTGCCATGAACCTGATCATCGAGAACATGATCATCATGCCCCTGGCCCTGATCGCAATCGAGTACAGCCTGGGACGGCGCAGTGGCGAGCCCCTGGCCAAAGTGGTGCGGCCGCTGGCGCGGCGGATCGCTCGCAACCCGCTGATCATCGCCATTGTGGCGGGCGTACTGGCATCGTTGCTTGAGCTGGAGGTGCCCGACGTATTGCAGGCCAGTCTGGATATGCTCGGCCGCACCTCGGCCACGGTCGCCCTGTTTTTCGTGGGCGCGTCGCTGGTGGGCAGCTCTATCCGGGGCAACATCGGCGAAATCGGGATGGTCGCAGTGGGCAAGCTCACGCTGCACCCGTTGATGATGGTACTTCTGATCTGGCTGCTGCCGGATTTCGACCCGCAGTTGCAGAAAGCGGCCATCCTGCTCGCCGCCATGCCGCTGGCCAGCGTCTACCCCATCATCGGCAGCCTCTATGGCCAGCGCCAGCTCTGCTCCAGCATCCTGCTGGCGTGTACGGTGCTGTCTTTCTTCAGCATCAGCATCGCCCTGGCCGTGCTCTTCTGAGCCGGCGCGACGACTGACAAGGCGGGACAGGAAAAGACAAGACGTCTCAGAGCGGCAGTTCGCGGCCGGCGACGATGTGATGGGTCAACAGGCCGACGGCGCCTTCCACATCGTCCGTCATGATCAGGTCGAGCAGTGCCTGGTGATCGTCGATGCTGGCCTGGCCCCGGAACGGGCGTTTTTCCAGCGCCAGCACCTGGTAGCGCATGAACAGCTCAATGATTGAGGCGTGGTAACGGATCAATTGACGGGAACCGCAGTTGGCGACCAGCGCCAGGTGGAAACTGCGATCGGCCAGCTCCCACTCCTCCACATTCGCCGCCTCGTCTTCCATCATCAGCTGCTCCATGCAGGTCAGCCGGTAATGGCTGCTGAGCAGACCGGATTTCCAGTCCATCAGGCGATCCTTGTCCGCCATGGACTGACGCAGCCCCCGGGTTTCCAGCATCACCCGCAGATCGACCAGCTCTTCCAGGTCGCGTTTGGACACCGGGTTCACCCGGAATCCCTTCTGGTCCTCAAACTTGACGAAGCCGTCGGACACCAGCCGCATGAGGGTTTCACGCAGCGTGTTGATACTGGCGCTGTAACGCTCCTTAAGCTCGTTCAGCTTGAGCTTGTAGCCAGGCTCCAGGCGGCCGGTCACGATGTCATTACGCAGGCTTTCGTAAACGGTTCGGCCTACCAGTTTGCGGTCAACGGCGATATTCATAGCGCTTTCAGGATCACCTCGGTTTCGGACAGGCCCGATTTTACATCAACGGATGCACCCTGTATGCCCGGGCGATCGGCCACTCAGCCGATCAGCTCGCTGGTGATCTCGTAGCGCGCCAGGAAACGCTCGATCACCGGCGCCGGGTCGGTCACCTCGATCCCGGTGAAGATTTCGAAGGCGTCGATGCCCTGGAAGATGAACAGGTCAAAACCGGACACGATGCTCAGCCCCCTGGCATGAGCGGTTTGCAGGAACTCGGTATCGATCGGCGTATAGACCGCATCGAACACCCATTGCTGGGAGCCGATCCAGTCCGCCGGCACCGGCATGCCCGGCGACTTGTAATGGCCCACCGGCGTGCAGTTCACCAGGCCGTCGGCACCACGCACCGCATCTTCCACCTCGATGGGCTCCAGCACTCGGGACGTGCAGCCGGAGGCATTCAGGGCGACAGCCAGCGAGTTCGCGCTGTCGCGATTCAGGTCCGAGATCAACACTTCGGTGGCACCCACCTCAAACAGTGCAAACGCCACTGCGCGGCCCACGCCGCCGGCGCCCACCAGCACCACGCGGCCAGCCGCCCGTTCGCCGTTACGACGGCGGTAGCCCCGGATAAAGCCGGTGTAGTCGGTGTTATAGGCGACGACGCGCTCCCCCAGAGCCAGGGTGTTGGTGGACCCGACCCGCTCCACCGACGGCTTGATAGTATCGACTTCCGCCACGGCCAGCTGCTTATAGGGGAAGGTCACGTTCGTTCCGCGGTAGCCCTGATCCCGCAGCTGCTGCAGGGTGGCCCGGAAGGCCTCCGGCGAACTGTCTTCAGGCTCGTGCAGAACGTAGCTGACCGGCAGGCCGTGAATCTCGCCGAGCATTTCATGCAGTGCCGGCGAGCGGGACTGCGCGATGGATTGGCCAATGAGCCCAAGCTTGAACATGGTGAATCTCCGGATCGGGCGACGGAATCCACCGGCAGACGGCGCCGCCGGAGATCCCGCCCTGCCATCAAACAGGGTGACGGGCAGTCGTGGCTACCCGCTTGCTGGTGACATTGATCATACTCACAGCCAATCGCGAAACTCAATCTGTAGGCTAATAACAAAAGTATAGGATACTTTATTTTTTACCCTTTAAAGTTTGCGTGGTGCCGACATATCTCGCACAGAAATAATTCATAAAAATCTTTTTTTTCAATCTACTACAACACATTCCAGGGCTTTCCGGCAGGCTCGGTACGGGGTCGTTCCGGCCGCTTAACATATTCAATTCGATATACCAAAACGACAAAACCTCATTTTTCATGCCATATGCATTGAGACACAGTGAGGAAAATGCGTAATCCTCCGGATGGCGCGTGGACGGCGTCCGGCAGTCTTTCGGGGGATGACGGATCAACGGGCGGGGCCTTGAGTGGCCAGCGCCAGAATCCGTCCGGGTCAAAATATAGGGTATTTTTGATTTAACCCTATTAGATTGACTCGATTGAATGCCGTTGCTAGCCTCGGCCAACCTCTTAACGCCCGCCACAGGCCTCAGAGGCGGTCGCAGGCTCACAAAAACAATCAACCCGTTAGCGGTTTCGGCCGCGAGGTGGAGTCAAACAATGAAGCTCACGACAACAACAATGGGGCTGGCCCTGTCGTTCGCCCTGTCGATGTTCAGTCTGCCCGGCCACGCGGCCGACACCGAGATCGAACTGTCGTTCGGTCACGTGGACCCCCAGGAATGGACCACCTCCAAGAAGGGAGCCGCGGCCAAGGTCTTCAAGGACATGGTCGAAGGCCAGACCGGTGGTCGCATTGCCGTGAACGTTTACCCCTCCAGCCAGCTCGGCGGCGAGATGGACATGCTGCAGACCGCCCAGGAAGGCGTGCTGAGCATGGTCATGGCCTCCGGCAGCTTCACCCAGCTGTGCCCGGAAGCCTCGGTGCTCAATATTCCCTACCTGTTTCCCTCCGCCCCGGTGGCGTGGGACGTCCTCGACGGCCCCTTTGGCCAGGCACTGAGCGATCACTGCCTGGAGGAAACCGGTCTGCGTATCCTCGCCTACGGCGAGACCGGGTTTCGTAACTTCACCAACTCCAAGCGCCCGGTTGCCGAGCCCAAGGACCTGGACGGCCTGAAAATCCGCGTCATGACCACGCCGCTGTTCGTGGAGATGGTCCGTGCCCTGGGTGCCGAACCCACCCCGATTGCCTGGCCGGAAGTACCGTCCGCCCTGGCCACCGGCGTGGTGGACGGCCAGGAAAACCCTATCGGCACCATCTACAACATGAAGTTCTACCAGATGCAGGATTACCTGACCCTGGACGGCCACGTCTACGGCACGGATTTCCTGGTCATCAACGACGATCTCTTCCAGAGCCTGTCCGCCGAGGACCAGCGCCTGGTGCGCAACGCCGCCAGGACCGCCGGTCTGGTGGGGCGCGCCATCCAGCAGGTGAACTCCGCCGAGGGGCTGGCCCGCTTGTCCGATGAAGGCATGACCATCACCACGCCCACCCGCGAGCAGTTGGGCAAGTTCCAGCAGGCCGCCCAGCCGGCGGTGATCGAGTGGCTGAAGGGTGAGCTGGATCCCGCCTGGATCACCCGGGTGCAGGACGCCGTCGAGCAGGCCACCGCCGACTGACGGCCACTGCGCTGACTCATGCGGGCGTAATGGCGCCCGACACTCATCGTGTATCAGCTACTGGGAAGAGAACTCATGAAACGGCTCTACAAGCAATTGATGGCCTGGCTGACCGGCAGCTCGCTCCTGCTCATTTTCACCGTGGTCCTGGTCAGCAGTCTGATGCGCTACCTGTTCGATGCCCCGCTGCAGTGGAGCGAAGAAGTGGCGCGCTACGGCATGATCTACGGCGCCCTGTTCGGTACGGTGCTGTGCTATCTCGACGACCTGCACATCAAGTTCGAGCTGCTCGAGAACCTGCTGTCCGACGGTGCCAAACGGGTGTGCAAGGTTCTCACCGACCTTTCCGCCCTGGCCTGCGGTCTGGTGCTGACCTGGGCCGGCTTTGGCTTCACCGCCAGCCGTGGTGAGCTGGAAGCCCCCGGCACGGGCCTGCCCATGTCCCTGTTCCAGTCCGCCATGTGGATCGGCGGCATCTGCCTGACCATCGCCGCCCTGTTCAAGTTGGCGGACTACCTGCACACCAACAGCCAGCAGAGCGAATAACAACATGGTTGCCTTTATTGTCCTGATCGTCCTGCTTGCCATCGGTGCGCCGATCGCCTTCGCGATCCTGCTGTCGATGGTGGGCTACCTGACCCAGGTGGATTATCCGCTGAGCCTGATTGCCACACGGATCTTCTCCGGCCTGGATTCGTTCGCCATCCTGGCGATTCCCCTGTTCGTCCTGGCCGGCGAACTGATGAACGAGAGCGGCATCACCGGTCGCATCATCAAGTTTGCCAACGCCCTGGTGGGCCACATGAAAGCCGGCCTGGCGCAGGTCAACATCTGGGCATCGGTGATTTTCGCCGGCCTGTCCGGTTCCGCCGTGGCCGACACCTCGGCCCTGGGCCGCATCTTCATTCCGGAGATGGAGAAAGACGGCTACCCGCGCGACTTCGCCGCCGCCCTGACCGCCGCCTCGTCGGTGATCGGCCCGATGATTCCGCCCAGCATTCCGGTCATCATCTACGCCCTGATCACCGCCGGCTCCTCAGTGCCGGCGCTGTTCCTGGCCGGTGTGGCGCCGGGCATCCTGCTGGCGGCGGGCCTGTCCCTGTACGTGCGTTTCCGCGCCGGACATTACGCCGAGGTGCATCCGAAGAAGACCGTCCGCGAGCGCTTCCAGGCGTTGGGCGAAGCCTGGATTCCGCTGTTCATGCCGGTGTTCATCGTCGGCTCGATCCTGACCGGGATCGTGACGCCCACCGAGGCCGCCGCCCTGGCCGCCGGTTACGCGCTGATCGCCGGCATGTTCGTGATGCGCAGCCTGCACATCAACCAACTGCCCGGCATCTTCGTACGCGCCATGCGCGACTCCTCGGTGATCCTGATCATCATCGGCGTGGTGGCCGCGGCCAACTGGCTGCTGACCTTCGCCCGCGTGCCCCAGAGCCTGAGTGCCCTGGTGCTGGACCAGATCTCCGATCCCTGGGTGTTCCTGCTGCTGGTGAACGTGATCCTGCTGGTGGTGGGCCTGTTCCTGGAAGGCATCGCGGCCATGCTGGTGCTGCTGCCGATCCTGCACCCGATTGCCATGAGCATGGGCATCGATCCGACCCACTTCGGCATCGTGGTGATCTTCAACCTGATGATCGGCCTGGTAACGCCGCCGATGGGCATCTGCCTGTTCGTGTCCAACTCCATCGCCAACGTCGGCATGGGCGCCATTTCACGACGCATCATGCCCCTGTTCCTGGTGGAACTGGCAGTGCTCGCCATCATCACCTTCATCCCGCAGACCGTGACTTTCCTGCCACGGCTCTTCGGCTACTGACCTGAAAGCATTCGTTAAGAGGACCGCATGAGCAGAGTGATTGACGTGCTGAACGGCCCCAACCTCAACCTATTGGGCCAACGCCAGCCAGAGATCTACGGCCACGAGACCCTGGCTGACATCCGCGCCATGCTGGAAAACCGGGCGACCATCTCCGGCATTGAGATCGGTTTTTTCCAGAGCAACCACGAGGGTGCGATCATCGATCGCATCCACGCAGCCCGTGGCAAGGCGGACGGCATCATCATCAACCCTGCGGCTCACACTCACACCTCAGTGGCGATCCTCGACGCCCTGAAGACGTTCGAAGGCCCGGTGGTGGAAGTCCACCTCTCGAACGTCCACCAGCGCGAAGCCTTCCGTCACCACTCCTACGTGTCTCAACGTGCCGACGGCGTGATTGCCGGTCTGGGGACCCTGGGCTACCGGGCCGCCCTGGATTTCCTGATCCAGCGCCTGGAAGCCTGAAACCTCCCCTTACGCCCGGTGTGCCCGCTTCGGTGGCCACCGGGCCTTTTTATTCCCGCGTCCCCCTGCTCAACCCGCGCCGCAGTCACCCGATACCTTTCCAGAGTTACCAGACCACTCCGTCAATGTCGCGGGAGCTTCAGCTTCCGAGCTGGCCGAAGGACCGCCATTAATAGCAGCGCAGGCAAGGGTATCCATTCGCTTCGGACTCGAGATCCCAGTCTTGCGATCAAACAACGAGATCAGGCAAGGCGCCGTTGTGCCGGAAGTTCAGACCACCGCCGGCTTGCGAAACAGCGCCACGTCCTTCACCGGCACGTCCAGCTCCCAGCCGAGGGCGTCGGCCAGCCAGCGCAGCGTCGTCTCCCGGTAGAACACGATGTGGGTCGGATCGCGGCGGTAGTGCCAGTTGGCGAAACGGGCGTCGTCGGTCTGGAAGCAGGTCATCACCCCCAGCCAACCACCCGGCTTGAGCAGGTCGTCCAGTTGGTGGAACACGGCATTGGGATCGTGCAGATGCTCCACCACCTCGGTGCAGGTGATGAAGTCGTAGCGCTGCGCCAGGGTCTCGGGATTGGCCGCGTAGAACGGGTCGTACAGTGACACCTCCATGCCCCGGGCCGCCAGCATCCGCGCCAGGGCCGGGCCCGGCCCGCAGCCGAAATCAAGACCATGGGCTTCGTCCGGCACACGCGCCAGCAGCGGATCGGCCAGTTTGGCCAGGAAACGCTGATAACCGTCGTCTTCCGGGTTGTTGTCGTGCAGGTCGTAGACGCGCTTCTCGGCCTCGGCATCCAGCCAGTGGCTGGATGCCATCAGGGTCGCCTCACACCGCGTGCAGCGCCAGTAGGGAACGTCGCCCACCTTTTCCAGCAGACGCATCTCGCCGGCGTGGCAGACGGAACAACGTGTGGGGGCGATAGCGAGTTCGGACATCACGGCACTCCCTGGGCAAACCGCCGGTCAAGGCAGGCCCGGTTGATGGACGATTCAGAAACAAAGCATTGCGGGGAACGGTCTCAACCGCTGTTGTCGTGCAGTGTCCATGGCGCTCGCGCCGGATGCAATACGTCCAGACCACGATTCAGGCATAATGAGCCCGCAATACCCCCATCGCGTCAACGCGAGCACGAGCAAGGAGGCGAGGTGAAAAAGGCATCCAGACCACTGAGTGAAAGCAGCGTCTTTCCGGGCAACCTGTTGCGCCGCTGCCACCAGATCAGCGTGGCCATCTTCCAGCGGGAAGGCAGGGAAGCGGGACTCACCCAGCTGCAGTACATTGTGCTGTGCGCGCTGGAGGAAAAAGGCACCCTGGACCAGAGCACGCTGGTCGGGCTCACAGCCCTCGACCGCAATACGATTGCCGTCGTGGTGCGCAAGCTGGAAACGAAGCACTGGGTGGCGCGGGAGCGCAATCCGGAAGACCGCCGCTCGGTGCTGGTGACCATCACCGAAGACGGTCTGGCGGTGCGCCAGCAGGCCGAAGCCGCCGCCCTTGCCACCCAGGAGGCGTTGACCGCCCCCCTGGATGACGAGGAACGCGAGACCCTGAGCCGGCTGCTGGGCAAGATCGCCAACGAGAATAACGCCCTCAGTCGCGTGCCCCTCAAGACCGAAGCCGACTAGGAAGCCTCCCTGCCTAGCGGACCTCGACCGGCTGCATGAAACCGGCGAAGAAGTCCGCCAGTGCCTGATGCGCGTCCAGCGGCAAGACGTGAGCCACATGCTGGTCCGGCCGCACGATGACCAGGCAACCTTGCTCGCGATCCACCCCGCGCATGTCGTAGATGTCCTGGCCGTTCTTCAGGTCCGGGCAGAAGGATTTCTCGTGATCCACCAGACCGTAGCGGCCCTTGTGGGGGTGCAGCAGCTCCGGCAGGTCGGACGCGTCCATGTCGCGGTGGGACGCCTGAAACACCGCCCGCACGTCAATCACCGAGTCGATGTCGGTGCCCGCCGGCGTGTAGCGGCGCACCGGCGATTCCGGCGCATCCGCCAGGAAACGGCACAGCTTGTGGATACCGGAGTCCGTCGCAGCCGGGTCCTGAGCGTCGGCAAAGGCAAAGATCCGCCAGCGTCCGTCCGCTTTGACCGTGTGCCCGAGGTGAACCGGCTTGGCGTCGGACATACGGATAACCGGCGCCGAGTGGAACCGGGTGCCGATCTCGAAACCGGTGGCCAGAGCCTGATGCGTCGGCGCGCCGGTGATTGCCGACGGCCGGTACCGGGTCGCGGTGCCCGCGGTGAAGCGGCCGTGCTGGACAAAGTATTTCTGGAACTCGGCTGGATCGACGCCATCGCCCCTGTCTTCCGGCGAGCCCTTGGGCGGGGCGCTGAACATCTTGGCGAACTCGCGATCGAAATCGATCAGTTGCTGGGCCACCGCCTGACGCTCCACGGAATAGGTGTGCAACAGCTCCGGTTCGCTTTGGCCGCGCAGCACCGCCGCCAGCTTCCAGCCCAGGTTGAAGGCATCGCGCACGGACACGTTCATGCCCTGCCCCGCTTTCGGACTGTGGGTGTGACAGGCATCGCCGGCGATGAACACGTGGGGCAGTCGCGCGTCCACGACCTCCGCCGGTACGTCGTCGAACTTGTCGCACAGGCGCTGGCCGATCTCATACACCGACCACCAGGCGATTTCCTTCACGTCCAGCGTGTAGGGATGCAGGATACGCTGGGCCGCCGCCACCAACTGGTCGGACGTGATGTTGCGGTTGGCCACCCGCTCGTCGGCTTTCAGCTTGTCCAGCTCGATGTACAGGCGCACCAGGTAACCGCCCTCGCGCGGGATGATCAGGATATTGCCCTCGTTGGCGGAATGGATCGCCGACTTCATGCGGATGTCCGGAAAATCCGTGTCCGCCAGCACATCCATCACGCCCCAGGCCTGGTTGGCGGAGTCGCCGCGCAGTTCCCGACCCAGGGCTCGCCGCACGTTACTGCGGGCGCCGTCGCAGCCCACCACGTAGCGCGCCCGCACGGTTTCGGTCTGGCCGGCGTGGGCGGCGTCGGTGCGCTCCAGCGTCACCGTGACCGGATGCGCCGCACGCGGGCCCCGGGCCTTTTCGTCGGTCGCCGCCAGCGGCGTCACCTGGAGATCGGCCAGTTTGCGCGAGTAGTAGGGCTCCATGCGGGTCGGCGCGTTGCGCATGGACTCCAGGAAGAAGTCGTGGACCCGCGCCTGGTTGAGGATCACGTGCGGGAACTCGGACAGGCCATCCTCGGTATCCTGGATACGCCCGGAACGCCTGATGCAGTCGCGTCGGGCGTCGTCCGGTTTCCAGAAGGTGGTCTCGTTCACCCAGTAGGCTTCTTTCAGCACCTTTTCGCTGAAGCCGTAGGCCTCGAACATTTCCAGCGTGCGGCAGGCGATCCCGTCCGCCTGCCCGAGTTCCAGGGGCCCGTCCTTCTGCTCGACGATGCAGGTGGTGATATCCGGGAACGCAGCCAGTTGGGCCGCCAGGGTCAGACCGGCCGGGCCACAGCCGACGATCAGAACATCGACGTCGTCGGGCAGTCGGTCCGGTGTGCGCGTAGAGACGGCATCGGCGGCAGGATGGACGGCGGGATCGCCGGTACGAAAACCATTGAGATGGAATTGCATAAGTCACCCTCTCAAGAGCCAGGACGGTGCACTCCCGGTGTCATAAACAGGCGAACGCCGTGCGGCGCATCGCGTCTGTGGCGGGCCTTGTGAGTGCGTGCGGACGACAGACTGGGTCGTCGCTCACCTGGATCTCTTTTTGTTCAATTGTGATTTGCTCAGTATTGTGATCATCACTATTGTGATTGTTTACGTAGCAAACAATACTCCGATCACGCACCGGCGTCCAGCCCACCGTGGCCACTCTCTGTTGATGGCGGCACTGCGCACCCCGGAAACCTTGTCAGGGCTGGGCCAGGGCCTCGATCATGGCCGCCAGGAATCGCGCCGCCTCGCCGCCGGTACAGGCCCGGTGATCGAACGTCAGCGACAGGGGCACCACCCGATGCACCGCCGGTTTGCCATTGAACGGCACCACCTTTTCCCGGATCTGCCCGGCGCCGACAATGGCCACCTGGGGTGGCGTCACCACCGGATTGGCGTACTGCCCAGACAGCGTGCCGAAGTTGGACAGGGTGATGGTCGCTCCCTGCATTTCCTGGGGCGGGATCTTGCGCTCCACCACGGCCTTGCGCAGGTTCTCCAGCCCCTTGCGCAGATCCTTCTGCGGGCGATGGTTGACGTCGCGCAGCACGGGCACGAACAGGCCATCCGGCGTGTCCACGGCGATGCCCACGTGCACTTCGTCCAGCAGCCGGCGGCTCAGGCCGTCGCCGTCGAACCAGGCGTTAAGGGCAGGCGAGGCTTCGCAGGCCGACGCCATGGCCTGCACCAGACGCATGGTGATGTCGGTGCCCTTCTTCCAGCGATGGATGTCGGCGTCCTCGAAGATCGAAACCGGCACCACCTGGGCGTGGGACACCGCCATGTTGCGGGCCATGGTCCGGCGCACGCCGCGCAGGGGCTCGGCATCCCCCAGCGCCTTGTGATGGCTGGCCTTGGCGTGCACGTCGTCGCTGGTGATCAGGCCGCCCGGGCCGCTGCCCTTGAGGGTTTCCAGGTTGACGCCCATGCGCTCAGCCAGGGCGCGCACGCCCGGCGTTGCCTTCTGATGGCGGGCGCTGCGGCTTGAGGCGGCGGCGCCGACGATGAAGTCGTCCTTCGCCTGGCTGTCCCGGGAGCGTTTGAGCTCGCCGACCACCGTCCCGCTGTCTTCGTCCTCGCCTTCGAACGCCAGCAGTGGCTCGCCGGTGTGGATGATGTCGCCGGGCTCGCCGAACAGCTTGGCCACCACCCCGTCGAACGGCGACGGCACTTCGACGATGGCCTTGGCGGTTTCCACCGACACCAGCACCTGATCCACGCTGACGCTGTCGCCGACCTTGACCTGCCACTCCACGATCTCCGCTTCCGGCAGGCCTTCTCCCAGATCCGGTAACTTGAAATGTTTCATAGCGCTATCACCTGTTCCACGGCTTCAACGATGTCCGCCACTTGCGGCAGGTACGCCATCTCGTTGCGGGCGTAGGGCATGATGGTGTCGTAGCCGGTAACCCGGACCACCGGCGCCTGCAGGTCCAGGAACGCCGCCTCGGCGATGCTGGCGGCGACCTCCGCCCCGACGCCGCCGTTGCGGCAGGCTTCGTGGACGATCACACAGCGACCGGTCTTGGCCACCGAGCACAGCAGGGTCTCGCGATCCAGCGGGCTGACGGTGGCCACGTCGATCACTTCCGCCGACACGCCCTGCTCCGCCAGTTGGTCCGCCGCCTCCAGGGTTTCGGCGATGGACGCGCCCCAACTGACCAGGGTGACGTCGTCGCCCTCGCGCAGGGTGAAGCAGGTGTCCAGCGGCAGGGCCTCGCCGTCATCCTCGACGCTCTGGGTCACCGCCCGGTAGATGCGCTTGGGCTCCAGGAACACCACCGGGTCATTGTTGCGGATGGAGGCCAGCAGCAGGCCGTAGGCCCGCTTCGGTGAACTGGGAATCACCACCCGCAGGCCGGGGATGTGGGCAAACAGGGCCTCGGTGCTTTCCGAATGATGCTCCGGGGCGTGGATGCCGCCGCCGAAGGGCGCCCGGAACACCGCCGGGCAGCTCAGCCGGCCGCGGGTGCGGTTACGCATGCGCGCGGCATGGCTGATCATCTGCTCCATGCCGGCGTAGATGAACCCCATGAACTGGAACTCCGCCACCGGGCGCAGCCCCTGGGTGGCCATGCCCACGGCGGTGCCGGCGATCAGATTCTCCGCCAGCGGCGTGTCCATTACCCGCTTGAAGCCAAACCGGTCCTTGAGCCCGACGGTGGCGCGGAAGACACCGCCGTTGGTGGCGATGTCCTCGCCCAGCACCACGACGTTATCGTCGGCGGCCATCTCGTAGGCGAGCGCCATGTTGACCGCTTCCACCAGGGTCACGTCAGCCATGCTTCACCTCCCGGCGCTGCAGGCGCGCGTACTGCTCGGCGAATGCCGCCGGCAGGGTTTCGAACAGATGGTCGAACATGGCCGTCGCCGGCTCGGGCGCCGTGGCCAGGTAATCCTTCACGCCGGCGTCGACCCGGGCCTTGCACTCGTCCTGCAGGGCCTGCTCGCGCTGGGCGTCCCAGAGTCCGGCGCGGTGCAGCCAGTTTTGCAGGCGCTTGATCCCTTCGCGCTCCCAGGCCTGTTTCAGTTCCTCGGCGGAGCGGTAGCGGGTGGCGTCATCGGCCGTGGTGTGGTCGCCCAGCCGGTAGGTGATGGCTTCGATCACGGTACCGCCCTTGCCGCTGTGGGCCCGCTCCAGCGCGTACATCAGAGCATGGCGCACGGCGAAGTAGTCGTTGCCGTCGCAGATGATGCCGGGCAGGCCTCCGCTGATGGCCTTCTGGGCGATGGTTTCGGCGCCGGTCTGCAAGTGGCGCGGTGTGGATATCGCCCATTGGTTGTTGGCCACCAGGAACACCACCGGCAGGTGCCAGGCGCCGGCCAGGTTGACGCTCTCCAGAAAATCCCCCTTGGAGGTGGCGCCGTCGCCCAGCGAACACAGCACCGCCCGCTTTTCCTCGCGGATGCGGAACGCCGCCGCCACACCCACCGCATGGCAGCACTGGGTGGCGATGGGCACGGAGATGGGCAGATCTTCCGGGCAGTTCGCGTAGCGGCTGCCGCGCTCGTCGCCGCCCCAGTAGAGCAGCATCTCGGTCAGGCTCACCCCACGCAGGAACTGGGCGGCGTGGTCGCGATAGTAGGGCACCAGCACGTCCGAAGCTTGCAGCGTCTGGCCGATGGCGGTACCGATGGTTTCGTGACCCAGCACCGATGGGTAGGTGCCGCATTGTCCGGTGCGCTGCAGGGCGATGGTCTTGTTGTCGAAGGTCCGGGTCAGGACCATGTTGCGGTAGGCGTCGAGCAGGGTGTCGTGGTCGTCCGCCCAGTCGGGCAGATCGCCCACGGCGTCGCCTTTGTCGTCGAGGTAGGCGATGCTGTCTACGTGAAAGGCGTAGCGGTCTTTCATGGCTCCACTCTCTCCTTACACCGCCGTGATCCAGTCCCGCTTGTGGCGGGCCTTTTCCGGCCGGCGTTCGGGGAGCCCCGGTGCCGTGGGTGGGCGGATCGGGACTTCCTGGTTTTGGGTGCGCGCCCGTCGCCGGGTAGGCTTGGGACGCAGGAACCTTCACCTTCTTTTTTAGACCCCGATCATTCTTTGCACAAGTCGATTCGTTCGTCGGCGGAACCTTCAGTTCTGCACCGACGGCGGCATCACCTGCGCCAGCACCTCGCTGCCCTCGCCGAGCGGCAACGACAGGATCAGACCCTCCCCGGAACTTGTGTAACTCCCTGTCAAAGCGGAGATATTGACCTGGTGGGAGACCATGACCACGGGCACCCCCGAC